>NZ_JAUCFJ010000002.1:610156-915235 GCF_030348505.1 Lysinibacillus sp. G4S2
TGAGATGAATGCGGGTTTAAGTTACCTTTTGTCCAAACACCTGCTGAAATAGAGGAACTCAGTCTAACAACGCCACGTCCTATGGCAATTTATCTGTGCGAAAGCGAAGCGACAGCAACACGGTTTTATCTGTGCGAAAGCGAAGCGACAGCAACAACAACAACAACAACACACGACTGAGTGACCAACATCACGGTGGCCTAAAGTCTCCGACGAAGAAATTCACCTTTTAAAATTGCTTAGCATATATTAATAATGACGAGTAGTCTGTAGAGGCCAGGTTATACGTGTGAGGTGATAGGGGATGGAGATTGGTGTTTGGATAGGTATTTTGTTGAGCGCTGTGCTGGCATTTTTGGTAGGGGATTTTTATGGACAGCCACTCCATTGGTATCTCTTTATATTAATAATCGTAGTTGGTTTTTTCATCAATACCGTTATATTAATTTTGAAAGTTAAGGATGAAAAGTCTTAAAGTACAAGTCAATCTATAAGAAAGTGTCATCGTAGTGGGTGGCACTTTTTTTCTTTTGTTAAAATTTTGTGATTGGATAGCTAAAATATTATGTTTTACAAGTATATTGAAATTAAATTGTGACATACTAATGTGGAAAATTATTTTTTGTTTTCATAAAGGAGTGTTACAATGCATATTTTTGGTACGTTTGTAGCAATTATCATAAGTGCATTTATGGCTGTTGGTATTGCAGAATACTATCAGCAACCATACAATTGGTATTTAGTTTTTCTTATGATTCTAACTGGTTTTTTTATTCATACAATTATTTTAATATTGGAATCAGAGAACAGCGAAGAAAATGAATTTTAAAAAATGCGAGCCCGTTAATATGGACTCGCATTTTTTATATTTAAAACCGTTTTCGATTAGACAGTTAAGAATTTCGCTAGTTTTTCATTATCAAGAAGGTTACCAACGAAGAATGCACCAAACTCACCGTAGCGAGCTGAAACTTCATCGAAACGCATTTCATATACTAATTTTTTGAATTGTAATACGTCATCAGCAAATAATGTTACGCCCCATTCGTGATCGTCGAAGCCAACAGAACCAGTAATAATTTGTTTAACTTTACCAGCATAGCCACGACCAATCATACCGTGAGAACGCATTAGAGATTTGCGGTCATCCATTGAAAGCATATACCAGTTATCATTGCCTTGACGACGCTTATCCATTGGATAGAAGCAAACATGCTTAGCACGTGGAAGTTCAGGATATAGACGAGCACGCACATGTGGATTTTGGTATGGATCTTCGTCTGAATCGCCTGCTAAATAGTTAGAAAGCTCTACAACAGATACATATGAATATGTAGGAATTGTAAAATCAGCAATCGCTAATTTATTGAAGTCAGCTTCAAGCTCTTGTAGCTCATCCATTGTTTCACGTAATGTCATAATCATAAAGTCAGCTTTTTGACCAACGATTGCATAAAATGCATGAGCACCAGTTTTAGCGATATCAGCCTCGTTTAATTTTTCTAAATAAGCAATGAATTCTTCTACTGCTGCTTGACGTTCTTCAGCAGAAACTAGTTTCCATGAAGCCCAGTCGATTGAGCGGAAATCATGCAAAGCGTACCAACCATCTAAAGTAATTGCTGCTTCATTCATTATTTAAAACACTCCTTTATAAGTGAATACTATTCGAATTTTAGTTTATCATAGTTTGTACAAAATCCCTAAGTTCATGATTGCATTTCACGAATTTGACACCTTCCATAGATAATGTATTCTAAAGAGAAGAGATGTAAATAGAGGAGCACCAATCATGAAAAGTATATTACAACAGCCGATTTGGCGTTTTTACGATCAATCCATTAGCGCAAAGCAAAGATCGCCACTTGAATCCTTTGCAACAGACGATACTTTATGTCAGCTAGTTGGGCAATTAGCCTCTCCGCCAACTATTCGTACATGGGTACATGATGCATCTGTTGTGCTCGGTATTCAGGATCACCGTTTACCATATGTGCAGCACGGTATGGACTTGCTTAAGACACGTGGTTATCATCCTATAGTACGCAATTCAGGCGGATTAGCAGTTGTCCTTGATGAAGGGGTACTGAATATTTCCGTTGTTTTATCTGAACAAACGGAAACGCTAAGCATTAATGATGGCTATGATGTAATGGTAGCCCTAGTAAAAGGATTATTCCCTGAAGTAGCGGATCAAATTGAAGCCTATGAAATTGTAGGTTCCTATTGTCCGGGCTCCTATGATTTGAGTATTGAAGGAAAGAAATTTGCTGGTATTTCTCAGAGACGCTTACGCCAAGGAGTAGCAGTGCAAATATATTTATGTATTGAAGGAAGCGGTTCAGAACGAGCTGCACTCATTCGCGACTTTTATGAAGAAAGTCTAAGAGGAGAGGAAACCAAATTCACATACCCTAACATTGTCCCTGATGTGATGGCGTCACTATCCGAACTTATTGATGCATCATTAACAGTGGAAGGTGTTGTTATTCGTTTACAGCAACTTCTTCACAATCTGGCCGAAGAAATTCGTTTTGAGTCTTTTGGTGATGAAGAACTGACGTTATATGCATTCTATTTACAACGTGTTTTAGAACGTAATAAGAAAATGCTCGAACCAAAGTGATAGATGGCAACGACAAAAGAAAAAGCGATGCTGCTAACTAAGCGCATCGCCATTTTCTTGAGGGTAAGGGCTACTTACAACAAGATTTCCGTTTTTCTCCATTTTAAAAACAGGTGCAATTCGTTCTTCCTCTTCATCTAGTGTTACTAGTCGTCTAGCACGGTTCATAATTTGAACAAATTGCTCGTAATCTTTTCGAATAGCTCTGTTTTCCTCTTCTAGCTGTGTAATTGTCTTCTCTAGCTTTTTATTTTTCTCAGATGTTACATGCACTAGCTGTCTCCATTTTGAAGACTCATTACCTATTTCACCAGAGTGCTGTAAACGTAGTAAATAGGCTATGACAATATCAAGAGATAATGCAGATAGAGGAATTGATTTACCCTCTGCGGCACTACTATTGACTGTAAACATACTAGAAGCACGGCGTCTTGCTGGAGCACCCAACACTCGCATTCTCTCTTTTCTTTCCTTTTTCGCTTCTGCTAGTTGCTCCTCATACTCCTTACGAACAACAGCATTCCAACGGAAACCACATGCAGCAGCAGTACGATTCAAAGCATCGCCAGCTTCTTCAAAGGCATTTAACTGTGTACTTCCTTCCGTTACATGGCGAATAACCGCCTCTGCTAATAATTCATCATTTTCATCTAACCAAGCATCTTGTCTTACTTTACTCATGTTAAAATCCTCCCACCTTTATTTGGAACTTTTTATTTACAACTAGCATGACCAATCTTTTAACCTTTTATTCATCCATGTGGAAGGAATTATGCTTGAATACAAGGTGAAAAGTGCGATACAATACCCGATGTAGGTTTGTACGTATGCTACATACTTAAATATGTGAAGTTCATACGTTCAATAGAAGCGGTTTTTTGAATCAATTATGGCCTCGGCATAATTGCGTCCGGAATCGGCTTTGTGCTTAGGCCTGCACGATGCAGGTCAGTTAGCCGTTATCGCATGGATGCGATGATTTTAGGCTAACATCCCCTAAGAACTCCATTCTGATTCCGTGACATCCGCCGGAGGTTGTAACTTCTTTCAGCGGATGCTAAAAGAAGTTACAAAAATACTATATAGAAAGGGTTGTTGACAAAATGGCAAACGAATTTAAAGTTTGCGATGAATGTCAGGCCGTTAACTTAAAAACGTTAATTCCAAAATTAAAGGAAATCGATCCTGATGCAACCATCGAAATTGGCTGTCATTCTTACTGTGGCCCAGGACGTAAAAAAACATTTACCTTCGTAAATAGTCGCCCTGTTGCTGCACTAACGGAAGAAGAACTAATGGAAAAGGTTTTAGCAAAGTTAAAGAAATAAGTAAAACAAGCGCTATCTTCACTAGTTGAAGATAGTTTTTGTTTTCTTATGAATCTTTAATATTGATGTAAAGAAGAGTCGAAGTGACGGATAGAAGAGTCAAAGTGACGGATAAAACCATTGAAGTGACGGATAGAAGAGTCAAAGCGACGGATAAAACCATTGAAGTGACGGAAAGAAGGGCCAAAGCGACGGATAGCCATCGAGGTGACGGAAAGAAGAGCCAAAACGACGGATAGCCAAAGAGGTGACGGAAAGAAGAGCCGAAGCGACGGATAAAACCATCGAAACGACGGATGAAAGAAGCCGAGCGACGGAAAGAAGAGCCAAAACGACGGATAGCCATCGAGGTGACGGAAAGAAGAGCCGAAGCGACGGATAAAACCATCGAAGTGACGGAAAGAAGAGTCCGAACGAAGGATAGACCCAACGAAACGACGGATGAAAGAAGCCGAGCGACGGAAAGAAGAGCCAAAGCGACGGATAGCCATCGAAGTGACGGAAAGAAGAGCCGAAGCGACGGATAGAGCCAACGAAACGACGGATGAAAGAAGCCGAGCGACGGAAAGAAGAGCCAAAACGACGGATAGCCAAAGAGGTGACGGAAAGAAGAGTCCGAACGACGGATAGAGCCAACGAAACGACGGATGAAAGAAGCCGAGTGACGGAAAGAAGAGCCAAAACGACGGATAGCCAACAAAGTGGCGGGAAGGTTCACGTTGCGCCTCGCTCCGATATTTGATGTTGAACCTTGCTCATCGCCAAAAGTAGAAACGATATTTATTAAAACGTATACCATGGAAGCTGATTGCAGTGAAAGCGAGTGGATTAGCGTCACAGATGAGACCCTGCAGCACAAGCGAAGCGACTCATCGTACACCAGATAAGCGCCCAGTCTGAACGGAAAACCCCCACATTTTGAGGTGGAACCTGGAAATTAGGTCAATAGAAACCTAAATTAAGACGAGAATACAGTGAGTTAGGTTGATAGTCTCTATAATTAAAGTGAAATATGTATGCTAGTCCTATATTTATCGCATATAATAGTATAAATAGGAAACGGGGGTGCTGTACAATTGACACATTATGCAAAAGCTAAATTGCAAGAGGAAAAAGTATTCAAGGACCCAGTGCATCGTTATGTGCATGTACGGGATCAAGTAATTTGGGATTTAGTTGGTACGAAAGAATTTCAGCGATTACGTCGAATTCGCCAACTAGGTACAACGTTCTTAGTATTCCATGGAGCAGAGCATAGCCGCTTTAGTCACTCACTTGGCGTTTACGAAATTGTACGTCGCATAGTAGATGATATTTTTGAAGGGCGTCCTGAATGGGATGAAGATGAACGACTACTTGTGCTTTGTGCAGCCCTTTTACACGATTTAGGGCACGGACCATTCTCACATGCTTTTGAAAATGTCTTTGAACTTGATCATGAATATTATACAAGACAAATTTTGCTCGGCGATACAGAAGTGAATGCAGTATTAAAAAAAGTATCGGCTGATTTTCCTGAGAAAGTATCGCAGGTAATTGAAAAAACATATCCGAATAAGCAGGTCGTCAGTTTAATATCGAGCCAAATCGATGCTGATCGTATGGACTACCTACAGCGCGATGCTTATTTCACTGGTGTAAGCTATGGTCATTTTGATATGGAACGGATTTTAAGAGTGATGCGCCCACGAAAAAACCAGGTCGTTATTAAGGCGACAGGCATGCATGCGGTAGAGGATTATATTATGAGCCGCTATCAAATGTACTTACAAATTTATTTCCACCCAGTGTCTCGCAGTGCAGAGGTTGTTTTAAATAATATTTTAAAACGCGCTAAGCAATTAAGCTTGGCAGGCTACAAGTTTAAGCACGAGCCTACACACTTTTTAGCATTTTTCCGCAACTCCATAGAGCTTGAGGACTATCTTGCATTGGATGAAAGTATTCTTTTTACATATTTTCAACTGTGGATGCAAGAGGAAGATGCTATATTAAGTGACTTAAGCCGCCGCTTTGTTAACCGAAAGCTATTTCAGTACATCGATTTAGATCCAGGTGTCGAGCTAGTTAAATATCAAAAACTACAAGAGCTCTTCAAACAAGCTGATTTAAATCCAGAATATTATCTTGTTCATGATACGACGGCAGATTTACCTTATGATTTTTATCGACCAGGAGAGGAAGAAGTGCGCGTTCCTATTTTCTTAGAAATGAAAAATGGAGAACTACGAGAACTATCTCGTGAATCTATTATTGTGGATTCCATTTCTGGCCGCATGAAGCGAGATCATAAAATATATTTCCCGCTTGATTTCTTAGAGGACAACAGTACCCATTCCGCTGTGAAAGCACAAATATTAACTTTACTACGAGAACAGAGAAAAAATTAAAAAGTTTTTAATGTATAAATCATGTATGTTGCATGAGAGCAATTTAATAGGATAACAACATATTGATAATGAAAAAACAGTAAAAGTACTCAATGAGAGTAATCTTTTACTGTTTTTTTGCTGTATAAAGATAAATGGAATGGAAAATATATAGAAACTTTTTGAATTATGTAAATAAAAAGTCCAGAATTGTTTAGAATTTGTTCAGTGGTCTTTATTATAATGAGGCTAAAACCCTAAAGGGGGTGAGGTCAATTATTAAAGGCGTCACAAAAGTAGCATGGATACATATAAATTTGTATATCACACATTCATAAGTCATCATGATTACCTATGCCGTGAAGTACTTATAAGAATGTATTCAGTTATGGCGACAAGTGAATTGAAGGAAAGAGGGAGCAACCTATTGTTTGTGGCATACCTTTCCAACGTTACGAAAGGATGCAACGTCGTCAGCAAACACCAACAGGTATCTCTCTGAACTTAGAAAAGGAGAGAAACATGAAAAAGCTTAAACAATTAAACATAGCAATGATCTTATTGCTACTCGTATTCCAAACCGTACTATCACCGATTTCAGTGTTTGCGAGTGAAGTGGTTCCTAATACTGGTGTAACTGAAACGCCTGAAACCACTGGTACAACAAGTCCTGAAGAACCAGCAGCAGATACTGGAACACCTGAACCACCAGTAAAGACTGAAGAAGTAAAAGATACTGTAACACCTCCAACTGAAACTGATAATAGTGGTGGGACAGTAGAAGAAACTCCAAAGGATGAACAAACTCCAGTTCAACCAGATGATTCAACTTCGACTGAGAAAAATGAAAATGGTGATGGGGCAACAGAAGGAGAGAAGTCATCAACAGAAGGTGATAAAGCAGCAACAGATGATACTGACAAAGACAAAGTGTTACCACCTAATACGGAAGATCCAAAAACGCTTGTGCGTGATCCAAAAGAAATCCCTTTGTCAGCAGTAGATTTTGAAATGTTGATTAATGGAGAAAAAGTTACATCTTCTTATAATAAGGAACTCCAACCAAATCAAAAATCAAATATTACATTCACATTTACAGTTAATTTAGAAGAAGCGCATAATGCTGGAGATTTCTTTACATTCGATTTACCAGCATCCATTATTGACTTCGAAAATAACTTTACTGGAAGTAAGAAAGCGGGTCTAAATAATCCTGCTTATTCTTATTCAACTAGTGGTCAAACAGTTACAGTTAAATTAGATGAAACGGTTACTGATCCAAACTTATTGGGTAGCGAAGCAAAGCTTATTGCTTCTTTTGAATCAGGGTTTAATTTGCAAGGCGACAGTTTGGAACAAGATCTTGTTATTCCACAGGGTTTAGCAGGGCAGGAAACAATTACATTGAACTTCTTGCCATCAACAAGCAATGCAAAGATTTCAAAAGAAAATAAAGGCGCTACTTCGAAAAACGGTGAACGCATTATTGATTGGGAAGTATGGGTTAATAAAGCTGGGAAGAACTTAAAAGATGCCACGCTAACAGATGTTACGACTGTTAACAATAGTGCAAGTCATGAAGTTGTACCTGGTTCTGTCCAAGTCACTAAATATGAAATGGGATTAAATGGTTATAAAATTGAGACAGCAGATCCTGACTACCTAATAGATGGGAACTTCAGTGATATTTCATTTAATGGAAGATATGCTTATAAAGTGAACTATCAAACGAAAGTAACTGAAGCTAATCCAGAAGGACTAAAAAATTTCAATAATACCGTTACTTTAACAAATGGTAGAGATACTGAAACATCTGATGTTGCTACACAGCCGATTAAGTATGGTGATGCTCTAGCGAAGAAATTTACTTCAGGGGATAACTACAAATCTTCATGGGAAATAAAGTACAACTATAATGAAGTGAAGGTTGATAACCCTGTTATTACAGATACACTTCCAGGTGCACATAAAATTGACACAAATTCAATTCAAGTATTTGAAGTAACTGTGGATGAAAACGGAAACGAAATTAGTTCTAATAAAATTACTTCTGGTTTCCATTCTGAAGCAATTACAGATGGCTTCAAGCTTACATTCGATAAGCCAGTAACAAAAGCTTATAAGATCACTTATGATGCAAACTATGATCAAGATTTCTACACAGGTTCTACTACAACATTAACAAATATCGTAGAAGCGGGCACGTATAAAAGACCAGCTTCACACACAATTAGCGAAAATATTTTAACAAAATCTCGTTCAGTAAACTTTGATACAAAAGAAATTACTTGGACAATTACAGTGTCAGCTGACAATAATACTACAAATGGTAAAGATATAACTGGCTTAGAAATTGTCGATAATTTTGAAACAAGTAGTAAGAATGGTAAACATACGCTTGTTGGCGGAAAAGATGGTATTACTGTAGACAAAATGACAGGTCATTCGATATCACTTATAGATGAAAATGACTTAAGCAAAGGCTTTAAAATAACAGGTGGTACTGTTAAAAAAGGTGAAACAGCAACTATCACGTATAAAACGTCTTATGAAATTGCAGATGATGGTTCTGTTATTCATAATGGATACGGTAATACAGCAACAGCCAATTGGATGAGTAGTGGTAAAACCTATACTGTAACTAAAACAGCAGACTATACACCAGCAACTACGACTGTCAATAATGGTAGTAAATCAGGGGGCTTTAATCATTTAACGCAAGAATTTACATGGAATGTTAAAGTCAACATTAATAAAAAAGATATTAATGGAGCACTATTAACAGACAATTTGGGTGATGGGCATAAAATCGTAGAAGATTCCTTTACAGTTTATCAGTATAAGCTTGATACAAGCGATGATGATACTAAAGGTACTAAAGGTTATGTTTTAGATCCAAAATATTATGATTTAACGATTGATCCTGATAAAAAAAGCTATACGTTAAAATTCAAAAATTTAGATAGTACAACAACAAATAATCAAGCGTACCTTGTCGAGTATAAATCAAAAGATTCTAATAATATTTTAGGGATTGAATCAGATGATGCTAGCTTAAAAGGTGACACGTATACAAACACGGCAACATTTAAAACTTTAAATGACTCGAAGACATATACTTTAGAAGCGAAAGTTACGGTGGATGAAGCGAATAATTTATTATCAAAAAGTGTTCAACAAAATAGTAGTAAACAAACAATCATATGGACACTAGACGTTAATAAATCGCATTCAACATTAAAAAATGTCAAAGTATCAGATTTTCCATCAGGTTATTTAATGCTAATACCAGATTCTATTCAGATACGACCATATGTGGTGAACGAAACAGGAATCTCCGCTGAGGGTTCATGGGAGAGTCCAGCAAAATTCGGCGTAACTGTAGAGTACGATAAAGCATCAGGTGGCTTTACTTTAAACTTTGGTGATTTAACTAAGAAAGGCTACCAAGTGCGATATGAAACACTTGGATTAGGTAAACAGAATACAGGTTCAGGTAATCCAGAAGAAGAATTTAGCAATAAGGCGACAATGACTTTTGATGATTCTTCTGCTGCAAACCAGGGTACTGGATCACAAGTAGATAGGAAGTTTAATTTCAGTAGCTCAGATACGGATTTCCAATTAACAAAAGGAAACCTTAAGCTAAAGAAAATTGGCGTTAATCCAGCAACAGGTGACAAACAGGCACTTGCTGGCGTAGAGTTTGAATTAATCAAAAAAATTGGAAGCAATGTATATGTAATTGCTAAAGCAACTTCTAGTGATAAAGGTTACTTTGAATTTAACGCCATTAACTACGGCACATACTATGTGAGAGAGGTTAAGGCGCCGGACGATTATGCTAAAATGGATGATCAATTATTAAAACTAGATGCAACTACTGACTCCAATGTAGTACCTGAAAAAGTAACTGAAGTGGAAAATGTGAAAAAGATTACTTCTGGAGCTATGTGTCCTAACTTCACACTAACAATTAAAGATATTGATGGTGAGCTTGTTGTAAATAAAAAAATTACATTACAAGATGATAAGGGCAACATTAAATTTACAGGTACAACAAATAACGAGGGAAAAGTAATCATCCCACGAGAAGGTTCTGAGGCAGTTAAAGCAGGATCGTATAAAGTATTCGAGGGTGCTGAAGAACTTGGAACTGTGACTGTAAAATACAGTAAAGGTGAATGTCATGCTGAATTGCAGCCGCCTATAGCGTGTAAGCAATTTACAATCACGTTAAAAGACAAAGATAATAATCCACGTCCTCATGTTGCAGTAACATTAAAGGATAAGGATGGCAAAGTAATTATCTCGTCAAAAACTGATGAGAATGGTAAGTTGATTGTTCCTTCAAACCCTCCAGCAGGTAAGTATGATCTTTACGAAGGAAAACAATTCCTAAGTGAAGTGAATATAAGTTATAAAAAAGGCTGTGAAATTGAAGTACAACAAGCACCTTCTTGCCCTTCGTTTACATTAACTGTAAAAGATGTTGATGGAAAACCACGTGAAGGTGTAACCGTTACAATCAAAAATGAAGATACAAATGAAATTATTAAACAAACAATCGCCCCAACTGATAGTGAAGGGAAAGTAAAAATTAAAAATCTAGAACCAGGAAAATATGTGGTTTATGATGGAGCAAATGAAATTGGGAAGTTTACAGTAAATACAGACTGTGAAGCAACAGTTCAACCAATCCCAGCATGTCCACAATTTACACTAACGGTAAAAGATGAAAATGGCAAAGTGCGCCCTAATGTTGACAACATCACTATCAAAGATAAAACAGGCGCAATTATTGCTACAAACAAAACAACAAATGAATTAGGTCAGATTACTATTCCATCTGAAAACATTCCTTCAGGTGTGTACGATGTATATCAAGGTGATCTATACATTGGTCAAATAACGGTTCAATATTCAGTTAAATGTGAAGCAGAAATATCAGCAGCGCCTGCATGTCCTGCGTTTACATTAACTGTACAAACTGAGTTTGGAACGCCTCTTGCAAATGCTAAAATAACAGTGAAAGATGCAAAAGGTAATGTAATTAAAGGTGCGGATGGTAATGAAATTCTAACAACAAGTGTTATGGGAACAATTGTTTTACCAGACAAAGCTATTAAGCAAGGTACGTACTATGTGTATGAAGGAAGTCGTTTAATCGGCTCATTCACAGTAAAAGATACATGTTCTGCTATCGTAAAACCTTCATCAACAGGTGGAGGCGGTAGCAATGGCGGCGGTGGAGGCGGCGGTGGCTGGACTCCTGACCCAGAAAAACCAGTTGATCCAAACAAGCCAAATCCAGATCCAGGGAAACCAGTTGATCCAAACAAACCGAACCCAGATCCAGGGAAACCAGTTGATCCAAACAAACCGAACCCAGATCCAGGGAAACCGGTTGATCCAAACAAACCGAACCCAGATCCGGAGAAACCAGTTGATCCAAACAAACCGAACCCAGATCCAGGGAAACCGGTTGATCCAAACAAACCAAATCCAGATCCGGAGAAGCCGGTTGATCCAGAAAAACCAACAACAGAGTCAGAGAAGCCAGTTGATCCAAAAAATCCAGGTAACTCAGCAACAGATACAAAAAATCCATCAAACCCTGGAAAACCATCTGTAACAGATGTCATTGATCAAGGTAAAAACTTACCGCCATACAATCCTTCTACAGCGAATAAAGACACACTAGATTCGTATAAGGATTTCCTTAATAAATACGATAATTTATCTAAAAAGGAACAGGCAGAAGTAGCAAGATCTCTTGATATTGACAAAATCAAAGCAGATGCTGAAAAAATGGAAGCTCAATTAAAGGCAGAAGGCAAACTGCCACAAACAAATGGAGCAAATCAAACAGCTCTTACACTAGTTGGTGTAGCTCTCGTTCTAGGAGCATTGTTCTTATTGCGTCGTCGCAAAACAGAAGTGAAATAATATTTAATCGAGTAGGAGGGAGTGATTAACTCCCGACCTCTCCAACCACCGTACGTACGGATCCGTATACGGCGGTTCAATTAAGATGAATAACGCAAGATTTCATAACGAGCTTGCAGACTTTTGAGCCCTTGGTTACTCCAATAAGAGTTATCAAGGGTTCTGTGTAATATTGGACTTTTCGAGATACGCCAGTAACTCTTGCGAGTATTGCCCCATTCGTAAGCCTTCCAGTCTGGAACTCCTAAACGAATGAGGTTGCACACTTTCGTACGAGGCTTTTTCCAATTCTTCCATAAACACATGCGAAGTCTTCTTCTAATCCATCCATCCAGTGATTCAAATATTGATTTCGTATCCGCTAATGCAAAGTAGCCACACCACCCAATTAAATATTGATTCAATTGTTGAATTCGGTACTCCATTGGAAATGGCTTCTTTCTAGCTGTTAATTCCCGAATTTTGTTCTTCATTCGCTTTATGCTCTCTTTCGCAATTCGAACTTGTGGTTCTTTGCGGGAGGTAAAGCTAAATCCTAGGAATTTACGTTGCCAAGGACGAGCCACTGCGGATTTCTTCTCATTTATTTTCAATCGTAGCGTCTTCTCAATAAAGGTTTTGATACTTGCCATCACTCGTTCTCCTGCTCGTTTTGTTTTCACATAAATATTGCAGTCATCGGCGTAACGGACAAATTTATGACCACGTTTCTCTAATTCTTTGTCTAATTCATCCAGCACAATATTTGAGAGAAGTGGACTCAGTGGGCCCCCTTGGGGTGTTCCTTCATCTGTATCATAAACGACACCATTTATCATGACACCCGATTGTAAGTATCTACGAATCAGCTTGAGTAGAGGTTTATCAGAAATTTTCTTCGCTAATGTACTCATTAGACGGTCATGGTTTACTTTGTCGAAGAATTTCTCTAAGTCCATATCTACTACCCAGCGGTATCCTTCTTTTATATGACCTTTGGCTTCTCGGATTGCATCGTGAGCACTTCGTTTTGGTCGAAATCCGTAACTATGATTCGAGAAGTTCGGGTCATATAGGTTGGATAGCACTTGGGCAATCGCCTGTTGAATGAGTCGGTCTGTCACGGTTGGGATTCCTAATAGTCGCACACCGCCGTCAGGTTTCGGGATTTCGATTCTGCGAACTGGTTGTGGTTGGTAGGTTCCCTCAAGAATTTGCTTCTTAATCGTTAGCCAGTTTTCGACTACATGCTGTCGTAGGAATTTTACGGGCATTTTGTCTACTCCATGACTCCCTTTGTTTCGTTCCACCCGTTTGAGTGCGAGAAGCAGATTCTCCCGTGATAATATTTGATTCATTAGCATCTCGTTCGACTCCTCCGTGAATAGCTTGTCTTCTTATAACAGTTTCTACTGCACCCGCTCAATGTCCCTCATGGGATTCACCATTACCTCCATTAAGTCGGTCCTTCTGGATTTTCTGTGTTTACCATAGAAAACTGCATGCCAAGGGCTATTCTCTCCGAATTGTTCGGTCCTTCCCATTCATTCTAGAAGTGAATGGTACTATGACCTCTGCTGACTTCTGATGGTTCAGCTACCTATCGCTAAGTAGGTTACAAAGTGTACTTTGCGTTTCCATCAGACCTCCCCGGGTAAGCGCATGCACTTTCACACCATCTATCCGCCTCATTTACTCGATATGACCTTCGACAGAAAGGACTTTGTGTTGTTATGCACACTCATCCAATCATACCTAGCCTTATATGAGATTCGTGTTCCTCGGACCGGTGTTTTGCCTCCAGCTTCCTTCAGATTCCGCGTCGCCACGGACACCCTTGCTCTTGGCTAACCTCTACTTCTGTCTTCGGGGTTCGGGACTTGCACCCTATAGTTCATACGCATGCCGGGCGCACATAAGAAAACCCCAAGATCATAAAAATCTTGGGGTTTTTCGTATACTAAAAAGTTTCTGATAGCTTTGCAGGTGCTTTGTCAAACGGATATTGCGCAACAAAATCTGCTTGAATGGCAAGTCTTTTCGTCCCTTTATCAGCGCATGTAACGAGGGTCAAAACGGTTTTATCAGGGATATCATCAATAACATAAACATCCGTGGCAGCGATGATTTCCTTAGTCGTTAATTTGTACTCATAAATATTCGTTAAGTCTGTTACATAAATCGTATCTCCTATATTTGCTTTGTATAAGGGGCTAAATAAAACATCTGTTTCTTCAAAGTAATGACCCGCTAATGCGTAGTTTCCTTGTCCCAGTTTTTGATTAGGCTTCATGGTGCCCGCTCCAACGGCTAGAGAGGCATTACCAACTCCTTTGACGATAGGAAGTTGCATATCAACACTAGGAACAGCGATACTACCAATGACAGGCATTTTATTAGCTGTTGTTTGAGCTTTTAAAACTTCTGCAATAGATAGTGATTGCACTGCTTCAAATTCAAAATCGGCATCCGCATTATTGTTCTTTTCAATATCCTCTGCACTGTAATCAGTTGTATTTAATTGCTTACTTAAATGAGTGATAATGGCATTTTGAATAGGATTAATAAAAATAAGTAAGAGGCCAATGATGAGCATACAAATGAGTAGTGTTAGTTTAAGTTTTTTCATTTCATAAATCACATCCTAGTATTGAAATTACGAATCGCTGGTAAAGGTGAAAACATCGCCGCTAAAGTGTTGATTTTCGCCGGTAAAAGTGAAAGAATCGCCGTTAAAGAGTCGAGTTCCGCCGGTAAAAGTGAAAGAATCGCTGGTAACAGTTCGATTTCCGCCGGTAAAAGTGAAAGAATCGCCGGTAAAGGTTCGATTTCCGCCGGTAAAAGTAAAAACATCGCCGCTAAAGGTTCGAGTTCCGCCGGTAAAGGTGAAAACATCGCCGGTAAAGGTTCGATTTCCGCCGGTAAAGGTGAAAACATCGCCGCAAAAGAGTCGAGTTCCGCCGCTAACAGATCAAACTCCGCCGCTAAAACTAAAAAAATCGGCAATTATAGCCCGGCCTTCGGAAAACGGTATGTATCGTCAATAACTCACCATACGTAAAAAGAGTAGAGCTTTTTTATAATGCTCTACCCGTTAACTCATTATTTATCGCTGTGGAGCACGCCTGCAACGCCGTAATGGTTTTTAGGCATTTCTTCGATGAAAACTGTTACGTTTTCTGCTGGTGCGTTAACTGTACGAGAAACGGCTTCTGTTACTTCTTTTACTAGTGCGCGTTTTTGTTCGTCTGTACGACCTTCAAGCATTTTCACTGTTACGTATGGCATAATATTGTCTCCTTTATTGAATAATGTTGTATAGTAAGTTTATCTCCATTCAGTAGAAGACTTCAACCTCTGAAGGTGGTAAGATGAATGCAGGTGTGGTTCTTTTTCCAAGAATGTCCAAACACCTACTGAATGAAGATAAAGCCTCCGGCGGATGTCACGGATTTTGAAAGGAATGAATAAAGGATGTTAGCCTAAAACCTTCGCATCCTGCGAAAACGGCTAACTGACCTGCAGCGTGCAGGCCTGAGCACAATTCAAAATCTGGACGCAATTACGCCAAGGCGAAATTGATAAGAAAGTATATAAACTTCTTACTCGTATTTAGGCATTTGCGCAATGCTAGTGTCGCTTTCGTTACGGCACTAATGCGCTAACTATGCTTTACTTTATAATAGCAGAATGGAGGTAATTAAAGTATGGCAAATGAAGAAAAATCAAAACAAAAAATGGGCTTTACTATTATTAAAAATGACCCGACAGATGGACATAAGGGATTTGGGATTGGTTCGCTTTCACTTGAAAACGTATCGCCAGTTATTATCGATACAGAAGAGGGGACGGCATCAGTTGAAATCGGTGCTATGCATGCTCGTAGTGATGTGGAACGTGGTATTAAATTTACGACAGATCGTGCTGATTCAGAGGGTGGAAAATCGTATTGGTTAGTATGGGTGACGATTGACCATAAAGAGGATGGACCTTATTATGCAGGTGTAACTGCGTGTGAAATGGTAGTCAATCGAGAAAAACGTCGAGGCTATAAAATTTTAGCTGATCATGTTAATAAAATGGATAAATCTATGAAGCGTCATATTATGGTAGAGCATATGGATGCACCATCTAAAAAAGTGTTAGCTTCTTTTCTAGAGGAGCTCAATCCAGAGCTGTGGGCACGTAGTGAGGACCAATTGCGTCAAGACTTAATTGCAGAATAGACTTGCAATGATTGAACAATCTGTGACAATTTGCAATCGCTTTCGATATAAGGTTGAAAGTGGGTTTGAAACAAAGTAAACTTGAGGCAGAGCTTACATTTTAGTAAGCTAGGACACTTGGTTTTCGCGAATGTGATGAGCACTATGTGGCATTTGAACAACCCAAACCCAAGCCAAATGCCCCATGATGCTCATCTACTTCGCGAACCATAAATAAGAAAAGCTTTCTGTTCCCACGGACACGGCTCCGGGGAAGAGAAAGCTTTTCTTTCTTTTTTTATATGTCTATTACTTTGTCGAGAGCCTTCGTTATTTAGAACGTGATTAACTAATAAAGGTTCCACATTATAAATTAATCTTTAAAAATTGAGAATGGGAGCATATTCCAAATTTCTCCCCACGTATCTCGATCGAGAATATCAAAGCTTTTTGAACATTTTTCAGTCGGTACATCCTTTTCGTCTACATAGACCAGACGTTGTTTAGGGCAGGCATCTGTTGCGAGCTTACCTGTTTCCACATCGACGACCACACCTTTTACACCTTTAGGCTTTGTGAAATCCTCGTTCTTTGTTCCTTTATTGACAGCCTCCATATAGTCGATCCATATTTTCTTTGTCGCTGCAGTATCTTCTTTTGCTTCTATATTTTTTCCTTGGTCATAGCCGTTCCACACGCCAGCAGTTAAACTAGGTGTAAATCCAATTAACCATTGATCACTATTTGTAGAGCCAGATTTTGCTGCATACGTATGCGTCATACGATTGCGAATGCTAATCCCTGTAGCTGGAGAATAATCGCTAAATACAGGATCGAAAATACCTGTCATCATTTCTGTTAAGATAAACGTATCTTCTTTTGAGAGAACCGTCTCAGCTTCTTTAGTAGCTTCTTTACTTTCGTAGATGATATCACCATTAGCATCTTTAATAGAAATAATAGTAGTAGGAGCGGTTTCTTGACCTTGTGATGCTAAAATATTATAGGCATTCGTCATTTCATATAAAGTAGTTTCAGCTGTTCCTAGCGCGATCGATAAATTGTCCTTATCACCGATATTTACATTGAAGCGATCAGCCATCTCGTGAAATGTTTTAAATCCAATTTCCTCTAAAGTTTTAACTGCGTAAATATTATCAGAAATAGCGATAGCTTGTGCCATAGACATATCATGCGTTGCAAATTGACCGTTAACATTTTTAGGAGAATATGTTGAACGTCCTTTATCATAAGTGAAAGTTGTCTCACCTACATCTAAAAAAGTTAATGGCGTATAACCATTCTCTAAAGCTGCGGCATATAAAATAGGTTTAATGGTTGAACCTGGCTGACGTTTTGCCTGTGTAACCCTGTTAAATGAACTTGCAGCATAGTCACGACCTCCGACTAGTGCTGTAACGGCACCTGTTTTGGATTCCATACTCACAAATGCGGCTTGGAGATCGTTAGCAGGCATATTTTTGGCTACAGCTTCTTCTGCTGCCTTTTGGTGTCCTTGATTAAGGGTTGTTTGGATAGTCCAGCCACCTTCACTAATGTCGAGATTTTTTGACTTCAAAATGTCACTAGCCTCTTGCCATGCTACGTCCAGGAAGTATGGTGCGACAGATTTTGTTGCCACCCAACTATCATTCTTTAAAACAAGCTTTTCACTTTCTGCACGTGTTTTTTCATCTTGCGTAATGACACCTTGATCGGCCATCAGCTTTAAAATAACGTGCTGGCGATCAGTTGCCTTATCTAGATTGGCGATAGGGGAGTAAATACTTGGTCCTTTTGGAATTCCAGTTAACATTGCTGCTTCCGCTAGCGTTAAATCACTGGCAGATTTTCCGAAATAAAATCGACTAGCTGCTTCTACACCGTACATACCATGTCCGTAGTAAACAGTATTTAAGTAGCCTTCCAGTATTTCATCCTTATCATAAAAAACTTCTATTCTATAAGCATACAGTGCTTCATTTAATTTTCGTGTCCAAGACTTTTCATGTGAAAGATATAGATTTCGAGCATATTGTTGTGTAATAGTACTTGCTCCTTGAACCTTACTTCCAGCCTTAAGGTCGACTAATAACGCACCAGCAATACGTGAAAAATCAAATCCTTTATGCTTATAAAAGTCTTTATCCTCAACAGCGACCACTGCTGTTTTTAAATAGGGGGACATCTCATCAAGACTAACCCAATAACGTCGTTCATTCGTAAAGTGATCCCCAATCTGGTTCTCATTTTCATCTAAGAAAATAGAGGCTTTAGGTACGGTTAGAGGCGGGGCACCAGCCACTTGAACATAGACGCGTAGAGCTATAAACGCTACTATAATAGCAGATGCAAAGGCGACAAAAAGGGTAAGTGCTTTGCGTGTCCGCTTTGTCCGTTTTTGCTTACGTTGATAGCTTTTTCTCTTCATCCGACTTCACCTCGTTTTCTCACACTTGCATATAGTATGTGTCTGAACATTCATCTTTAATCGAAATTCTAGGTAAAAACTATTGCACTTTATTCAAAAACATCTATACTTTTTTTGTACTGTTTGAAATGCTAGTGTTCGACAAAAGAAAGACACTTTGTAAATTTTAATCGAATTTTGCTAGACATTCCAATAATGTATACGAGGATTCAAGGATAGAGGTTTCATTACAATCCTGTAAGTCCTTACTAGAGTAATGGTAATAATGAAATTAAATAGGATTAATTCCTAATAAAAGTGGAGGTCGAGCAATGAGATTTGATGAAGCTTATTCAGGAAATGTTTTTATAAAAAGTCATCCAACATATGAGGATGCTCAGGCAGTCATTTACGGTATGCCAATGGATTGGACAGTTAGTTATCGTCCGGGCTCACGATTTGGTCCGCAACGTATTCGCGAAGTATCGATTGGTCTAGAAGAATACAGCCCATATTTAGACCGTGAGCTAGAAGAAGTGAAATATTTTGATGCAGGAGATATACCGTTACCATTCGGGAATGCACAGCGTTCTTTAGATGAAATTGAAAAGTATATCGAGCAGCTTTTAGCGGATGACAAGATTCCAGTTGGCATGGGTGGCGAACATTTAGTATCTTGGCCTGTAATGAAGGCTGTATCAGCAAAGTATGATGACCTAGCAATTATCCACTTCGATGCACATACAGACTTACGTGTTGAATATGAAGGGGAGCCACTTTCTCACTCAACTCCTATTCGTAAAATTGCTGAACATATCGGACCAAAAAATGTGTATTCATTTGGTATTCGTTCAGGTATGAAGGAAGAATTCGAATGGGCGAAGGAAAATGGCATGCACATTTCAAAATTCGAAGTGCTAGAGCCATTAAAAGAGGTATTACCTACTTTAGCAGGACGTAATGTATACGTGACGATTGATATTGATGTACTCGATCCTGCACATGCACCAGGCACAGGAACAGTAGATTGCGGAGGAATTACATCAAAAGAATTACTAGCATCAATCCATGCAATCGCAGCAAGTAATGTTAATGTAGTTGGCTTTGACCTAGTTGAAGTAGCACCAATCTACGACACATCAGAAATGACAGCAAACACAGCGAGTAAATTGTTAAGAGAAATGATTTTAGGCTGGGTAAAATAAAGCTAGAAACATTAACTAGTGCATTCTGCGACGAAAGTGAAACGTCAGTCGCAAACACAGTTTCTAAATTGCTAAGAGAAATGATTTTGGGCTGGGTAAGAGACTTCAAAATGTTAATATGAAGCGGTTGGAGTGGGGTTTAGCTATTAGCTAGCCCCACTTTTAGCCCCAATTGCCTTTAAACTCTCGCTAAATACAGTTACCGTTTGCGCCTCCATCTCCTGAAATTATCAAGAGTATTGCATCCGATAAGGGTGCTTTTATTTTGCCCTGAAAAGTAAGTATCGAGCAGAGTTTCCTCCCCTTTGATTCATCTGTCTTGCTTTTGAGAGCAAAAAGTCATTACATATATTTCATTTATTGGTTTATTATTAAAATAAAGGAGATGATAATATGAGTTTTATTTCAGTGGTTGCTATGGAGAATTTTGTTACGGTAGTGGCTGATAGTAGACAAATTAATTCAGAAACGAAAGAAGTAATAAGTGAAGATTTCTTAAAAGTAAGAGGAATTAACGATAAACAATTTATCGCTTGTACTGGTAATGTAGGGGTTGCCGAAGCTCTTTTTAGTAAGTTTTCAGGCGATTTATTTTATGATTTAAAAAATAACGCTGAGTTAATTCGTGATGAACTTGTTAAAAAAATAGATTTAAAAATTGCGAAATGCCAAGTAGTGTTAGGAGGCAGAAGCCATCTAAACGAAATTGTGCTTTACACATTTTCTAACGATCCGACTCTCAGGGTTGTTGAATATAAGCCTAAAGCAAGTGATTTATCATATATCACGTTATCTAGTGATGAATTGATGAATAAAGGTTTTGATGCAAACGATACATTTGAAAAGATCTATCGGGATAGAAATATACAATCTATAGAAGATGTAATCATGGTTCAAACGGAGTTAAATGATATTGTATCGGATCTAGATATATCAGTTAACAAAGAAAAAAATATTTTGAAAATAACGTAAACCACATTTTTGTATGTGGTTTTTTATTTTGATTAAAATAAGCAACTAGCATAATGGGGTGATGCCATTGATTGAAAAGAAATTAACAGCGAAACAACAAGCATTTGCAGACTTTTATATCGAATTAGGCAATGTAGAACAAGTTGCGATAAAGGCTGGATACAGTAAAGCTATGCAAGAGGTAATGCTCATAAAAAAGTTGCAAATGTGAGCATAAAAAACTATATAGACAATCGCATGGAAGAATTAAAATCTGAGCGTGTAGCTACTCAACAAAAAGTGATAGAATTTCTAACAGCTATTTTGGCAAGAGGATTATTCTATTGATCAACTGAAATCACTTTGTTTTTCAGTTAATTACAAGTTGTTAGATAAAAAATTAAGTAATTCAATATTTTTTTAATTTTATGATTGGATTATCTTTCAACATTAGTTATATTAGTCCTGTATAATGAATCAATATTTGGCATTTAATTAAGTATTTGGATTAACAACTATCTGAAATGGAAAGGGAATAATAATGTTAAGTAATATATTAGGTAAAAAGAAACTAAAAGTTGAAAATGAAAATTTAAAGCTTGAATTAGAGGAAATGAATAATAGTTATAAAAATGTTTTGGGGACAAAATCAGAATATGAAAAAGAAATAGAGAAATATCGAAAACTAGTTCTTAAATATAAACAGGACTTCATAAAAATCACAGAGGAGAATAATGACTATGAAGTAAAAATTATTAATAAAGATTTAGAATTAGAAAAGTATAAACAAGGTTTTAAAGAAATATTTGAAAAGAGTATTGCTTATGAAACGGAAATTAAAAATAAAGATTTAGAGTTAGAAAGGTATAAAGAGTTATATGGAAACCCATCTTTTACCGAATCATCTACTATTGATCAAGTAAATATTTATGATAATGACAAAAGTTTCTTTGATTACATAATTGATATTACAGGTAATCCATTCAATGAACAACAAATAGCTTCAATCCGATATAACATGGAAAAGCATCTTAGGATCATAGCTGGTGCTGGAAGCGGAAAAACAGAAACTATTTGTGCAAAAGCAGCGTATTTAAAGTTTGTAAAAAAAATAGACGAAAAAGAAATTGCAATGATTACTTTCACGAGAAAAGCAGCGAAAGAAATGAGGGAAAGAGTAAACAAATTTTTAGGAGTAGAAAAATCCCTAATAAAAGTTGGGACCTTTCATAACATTTTTATACAAATATATAATCAAATTATACAAAAGCAACCCGAATTAAAAAAGATTGGTGTTCAAGGTGATGATCCAATAGAGGGAGCAAAAAAATATAATGATTTGTTAAAACGCTTAATTAATAAATATAAGCTATATGCCTTTGATAAAGAAGGGGAACAAACCATATCTGAACGACTATCGTATTGGACTAGTATGGGATACTCCAATACAGAAATAAAAAATTTTATACATCAACACTTTGATGAAAAATTTAAGAAGGAAGGCTATTGTCTTAGCGAAGTGTTTTATCGAATGATAGAAGAGTTCCAAAAGATTAGGAAAAACGAAAACATAGTTGTTTTTGATGACTTTTTACTTAATCTTTATTATGTGTTGAAGGATAGTATAGACGCTAGAGATATAGCACAAAGTATGTACAAATTTATTTTTATTGATGAGTTTCAAGATACAAATCCGCTGCAAATGAAAATAATCGAACTTATCTGTCCTAGAGATATAATTAACACTTCAAATAATAAAACTAAATTAATTATAGTTGGTGATGATGATCAGTCCATCTATGCTTTTAGAGCATCTGATCCATCATATATAAAGGATTTTTCTAATGTATACAATACTCATACTATAGAACTTATGACAAACTATCGTTCTATTGAAGAAATTGTTAAAGCAGGTAATAGAGTAATTGCATTCAATAAACATGATAGAATTAGTAAATCTATGATTCCTTTTCATAAGAAAAAAGGAGAAAACTATGTGATATTTACAAAAAATCAAAAACATGAAGCTAAAATAATAATAGAAAAATGTATTAGTCTAGGAATAAAAGAAGAATCTTTTAAATACGGAAATAAATTGGAAAAAATAAATTATACAAAAAGTGTTGTTTTATACCGTTCCAAGAGCCAACTAACAGATTTTATAGCAGTATTAACTGAAAATGGGGTTCCTTTTGTTATTGAGAAAACAGATGATTTATTAGGTATTTTTAATTACCCATTCTTTGTTCAATTTTTCAATTCTTGGATAGATTTGGTGACGAAAAAAAGATGGTCGTCTATATATAATACTATTGCGTCTAGTTACTATATTCCTTTCAGTAAAATAAGGGATTTTACGGGTGAAATTTGTGATAATTCTCTTGATACTTTTTTAGAATTTTTGAATGGTAATTCTAGAAGTAATGTAGATTCGACAATGATTAAAAGATACTTAAAATTTATGTTGGAATTAACCGGAAATAAGGAAATAAATATTAATAATTTTATCCAAATGGTATTTGAATTTCCAAAAGTGAAAAAAGAAATGGATCAAGTACAAAAAGAAGAAATTTTGTCCATTTGTAAAAATCTAAATAGTTGGGATGAATTATATAGATATTATTGCAAACTGAAAAAACAACAGGATGAAATGAAGGAAAAAGTTGAGCTATATCACCAAAAAAAATATAATGCATTATATCTTTTAACCATACATTCCAGTAAAGGTTTAGCTTTTTCTAATGTTTTTATAATTGGGGCTTATGATAGTGGTATACCATCATCTAAAGCTATTTCTGTTCAGAATATAGATGCAAATATAGCAAGAGAAAAGGCAGAGCCAATTACAACTATTGAGGAAGAGCGAAGATTAATGTATGTCGCTGTAACTAGGGCAAGAAACAATTTATATATAACCTATCCTAAAAATATAAATAATAGACCTATAGAATGCTCACCTTTTTTAAAAGAACTTAATTTACCTGCAATCGATTTCACTAAACAATAAACAAAACTAGTTTAAAATATAAAAAAGACCCAAAGTTTTATTTCGTGAATATCGGTATTGATTTGAATTGACCATTTTTTATAAGTGTGAGTTTATTGTTTGTCCGCATAAAAGGCAGATTTAATATAATATTTGCTTAAGAAAAGCATCTACTCATGATGAGTGATGCTTTTTGTGTTGCTATTAGATTTTGTCACCATTTTTTAAGAAGAAAAAGCCCTCAAATTCAACCTCTAACACGTTAGCAATTTTTCGTAAGTCTTGTTCGCTAAAATTATCCTTTTTCAATTTCGTATTAATATTTTGTCTTGATTGCCCCAGTATTTAGGCTAAATCTTGAACAGACATATCTTTTCTATTCAAAAGAACTTTAATTTTTTCCCCCATTGTTAAAGGCATCCTAACACCTCCTACAATGTTATTAAAAGTTATCAATAGCCAGTCGGTAAATGGACTAGAAATAACCGACATGCAACATAAAGGTAGGTGAATGTATGAATGTACTATCATTGCAAGAAAGCCAGAAAATAACACGAGACATGGTAAAAGGCTATATGAAGTTGCTCACACACCGAATTAATAAGTGACTAAGAGGAGAGGAGAAGCGATATGCGTTTACAAAACACACTCGATTATCTTAAAGATCAATTCTATGCAGCTGGAGCTGAATGGAAAGAAACGAAGGATAGTAAATTGCTGACGGAGTTGAATGCGTTAGTAGCGGCAATCAATGCGATTGAGGTTTATCTGTATGACCAGCGTATTACTGTAATAACAGATTGCGTATAAAAAGCATGCTAGAAAGTAAATTTGGATGGAAAAAAGAATGGCTTGCTATGTCGGACCTCAAAAAGAAGTTACCCATGAAAATCAAGCGAGGCATGTATAAGAAATATATTTTAATCTCATGTAATAGATTCTTAGTTTTTTGATCATAATGGTGAAAAGATAGATTTTAACTTTAGTAAATTTGAACTTTCGAAAAGGTTGCTTTGAAAACAAATACAGAGATTGGGTGAGAGGCGTGAAAAGTAAAATTTATAGCGATAGATTTTTAATTTGTAGCGATAACACAGCAGGTATTTTAACCTTGAAACTTATACACAAAGTAGAAGGTATTGTTCTACATGAATGGAAAGAAAAAGTTAAGAATGAACGTGAAGCTACTATATCTTTAGAGGCCTATAAACGCTTTATGTTTGAAGAGGACGGTGCTCTGGTATATTCGGTGAAATATGCAGCTAATCTTTTTGAAATAGACTATAAGGGAAAAGGCTTAATCGAAGTTACTGAGTTGATAAAACAAAAAGCAGTAGAGTTGGAAAAGAAGGAGGAAACAATATGTATTCTGTAACAGATCATCCTCGTTTCAATGAATTATGGGATGCGAAAGCAGCAGCTTATAACGCTATAACCGAAGTATTAGTTAATAATGGGTTAGAAGAGGAAATTAGCAAAGTGATAGCATACCGGGAAGCACACAATGAATTAATAGAAGTTTATGAAGAAGTTGCCTATGATAATGGCGCGTTAGGTACCATCAATGACATAGAAGAAATTTTATTAGGAAAGAAAACACTCGAAAAAGGGGAGTATGTGTAATGAGCGAATTCAAATTAGAAATATCGAATGACAATAATTATTTAGGGCTATTAGAAGGTGACGAGGTGCTAGTTTCAACAGTAGAACAGCCTCGAAGCAACGGAAAGGATTTAGCAGTATTTGAAGCGGCCGGGGTGCGTTTTGTTAGTACCTTCACCCGCTTCGGAAATCAAATTATGCTGCTGGGTGAGTGTATCCAAGTAGTGCGTGAACATCAGGTGAAGATTATTGGCAAGGTGATTGAAAGAAGTTTCGAGGGGAAAGAAAAAGCCGCAGCGTTTGCAGACTCTACAGCCCATTGATTCATGCCCTTTAGGCGCTCTTTCTATATTTACATCTCAATTATAGATAAGAACATTTGTTTGTGTTTTTGAGATTTTTTGTTTCAAAAGTCGTTTATAACAGTTATACTGGAGGTAAGGAAAAAGTAAGGAAGGGAGACGTTAAATGATTATGTACGATATCTCATGTTAGCTTTTAACTAACTTCGAAGTAAATAGAATTAAAATAGGTCCAAAAGGGAATGTATTTTGAAATTGGTCTAACTATATAGGGTGATATCAAGATATGTAACAATCCAATTTATAACACATTGGATATCTAAGAATACAAGTTAAGATTTTATAGATAAAGTCTCGAAAACTCCTGTTGAAGGATAAGAAAGAAAAAATAATGATTCATCAGAAGATTGGATATATGTTTAAGGGTATTGAGATGTCAATTGAAGATAAGATAAATTCACAATTCGAGAAAATTATTATACTATTGATGTATTTTCGAAAAGATGTTGTATCTTGCTCCGTAGCTTCAAAATTTATTTATGAAATAAATTTTGAGGATGGGGAGTATTTTTAGTAATTAGTAAGATTGTTGATTGGGAGATTTTAAATCTTGAACATGAAGAAGTATACATTACATAAAGGCAACAAATTTAATTAGGTATAAACCTATATTTGATTTTGCGGATTAAATATAAACGTTGAAATATATACAAAAATGCTTATTTAATCAAGTACATTTTTGATTTTTGTCTATATTACAACTTAACAGGGAGTGGTGAGCATGATAGCCTTGATTGGTTAGCCAGCTCTTGATATAGCTAGGTTCTGGCTACCGATTCTTGCGAGTAGAGGCTCTATATCAAGTTGTAATTATTCACGCACTTGTATAGAAAAGTAGTTAATCAGCGAAAGTGTACATGTTTAGACTAGCAAAAATGTACATTGTTATTTTGACATTTATAATTAAAGACAAATCTCTACTATCGTTAGAAATTTTCGTTTTTGAATAAACGATCTATTACTAGTCTTTTGATATGTACTATATTTACAATGTTCCTATTGTACGATTAGTAATAGACTTTGGCATAATAATAAATATGGCGCATAAATTAATAAAATATGGCGCATAATCAATATAAATTGAAATATGAAGACAAGTACTTCATATTTAAGATATTAATTCTATAATAATTAAGGAGACGAGCTTAATGAAAGTTTTGATAGAAAACTTAGCCTTAATAAAAGACTCCAAATTTTCGGATGCGCAATTTAATGTGGTTGTAGGGAACAATGGAAGTGGTAAAACTATTTTTTTAGAAACTATAGTTTATATAAAAAAAGCCCTAGGTCAACTACTGAAGAAGAAAATTAGTGATACAGAAATTTTAAAGAAACTTATAAAATTATATTGGGATGATAAAGCTATAGTAAGTAAATTACTTAATACACCTTTTACTGTGTTCGAACGATCTCGTTTTGAAGGCGAGTGTTCTTTCGAATTACAATATAAGTTGTTAGATGCTTTTTTAAAAGATACTTTAAGTGATTTTAATAAGAGTATTAACACTGAGATTTTAGTGAACATTCTAGGTGGAAATTCAAATAAGAAATCACATGGTATGCGGTTAGAGGTTACAGAGGTTGATTATCTTAAAATAGATAAGGTTCAATTTGCAATTTCAAAAGTAGATGATACACAAGTTCGTTTAGATGTATTTAATGGTTTCCAAAAAGAGTTCAAGCTCTTTAGTATTGTTAAAGAGATGGAATACGATGTTGATCAATCGGAAGCTGTGAATCAAATAGATGAAGAAAATACTTTTACATTTAGACCTGTATTATTTGGAGTAGAAGAAATTGAAGAACAACTTAAAGATTATATAAATGAATGTATAATAAAGTTAATTATCAATGATGTAGTCTATAGTGACATAGCATTTTTCCCAACCGAGAGATCGTCTTTTTATGACAAAGGAATAGTAAAGATGATAGTGCATAATCCAGAAGATGTAGATATACGCTATAGTGAAAAATTGTTTTATAAGTCATACGACAATTTTAAAGACTTTACAAAGAGATTTAGGTTGCCTAGTATTAGAAATTCAAAGGTATTATCTGAGATGGTTGATGGAGATTATATTTACGACGATGATGGAGAAATTGTTGGATTCAAGCAAAAAGATGGTATAGAAGTGCCTAAAAGATTGTTTTCTACTAAGCAGAATCGAATGATGCCATACTTAATGCTAGAAAATCCTTTAGAGCGTTTTGAACTAGTTGTTATAGAGGAACCGGAGGCACATCTATCAATAAGTAGTATGAGAAAGTTAATTCCGTTTTTTGAAAATATAATAAAGAATAAAAAACAAAAGTTAATTATTAGTACACATAGTGAAATCTTATTGCAATTATTGAATAATACTCTACTTTTAGACGAAGATATATCTTCTAATGTATATGAATTGATTAACTTAGAAGATGGTAGAACAAACTTAAAAGAAGCAGAAAAAACACCATTTGGATATCGCGTAAAATTAATGACTCAAGGACTGGAAAAACTATTCGAAGAATCTAATAAAATACATTCTAAAATACTAGAGGACATGGACGATGATATTTGAGGAAATGAAGTTTATTAAGAAGTTATACCTAAAACGCATTTTTAGTGATCACTTGATAGAAATTGATCCACAGAATAAATTTTCTATGGTATTAGATATTGATAGTGATGGGTTTAATGATTTATATAGGGGATTTGTTGAAGTTGATGAAACTAACAAAGTGGTAAATATACACCAATATGAGGGGATTAAATATTTTAAAACCCCTCCCTCAGGTTTTATGAGATTCCTTTCTTTCAATAATTTTCCAGATGGAATTTATTTTGAGTACTGTACAGGTAAATTTATAAATTTTCATATATTTGAACTTAAGTTAAATCCACTTAATCAATATCCTAAAATGGCTAAGCAATTTAAAGCAGGGAGTATTCACTGTGAAATGCTAGCCAGAATACTAGGGGTTGAGAACCAATACAGTATTAAATATTATACAGTTTATTCGAAATTAGAAGTTAAGACTTCAATGTACAATTATCTTAACCCACCTAGAGCGGATCCTGGTACTGATACGACTCAAGTTAAGAAAATTAGCGACGAAATAATGTCGATGTGGAAGCATTCCGAAACTTGCTTTAATATGGGGAACATTACAGAGAATATCAAATTTAAAAAAATAGCAATAGAAGATATAGGTAGAGATACAAAGGGATATAGGTTAATAAGGGGACGATATGAAATATAAAAAATTGTGTAATGCAAAAAATATATAAAGAAAATATCAGTTTTTACTGTTTGATTTTTTATTACATAGTATTTGATAGAAACATGATTTGAGAAAACCTGATTAAAACGTCAACTGAATTGCTGGCGTTTTTTTATTATTGAGAATGTTTTATTAATTCATTAATCCACTGTAAGCCCGTAATCAAATAACGCATATAAACAACCTGGCACCTCCGGTACGATAGATGTATCTATCTAAGGAGGTGCTTTCCTTATGTCAACTAACAAATTAACCATTGTACCAGTTAAACTGGATCCCATACCAACTGAAACAACCTCGACTAATTCTTTCCAACAGACAGCTGGGCCAAGCTGTCTGATTAAAACTGCTGCGGGCGAAATCTCCTTCTTCAATGGCGTAGATGAGCACATCATTCAAGCTGTGATGAAGGAGCTGGTTCAAAAATGAAGCATGATTTTACGCGCGTGCAAAATATTTATATTGTCTGCGGGAAAACTGACATGCGTAAAGGGATTGACGGTCTAGCGACCCTCGTTCAGGACTCGTTTGAACTGGACCCTTATAGTGACTCGATTTTTTTATTTTCAGGTATAAGTAAGGACCGCTATAAATGTCTTTATTTTGACGGTGACGGCTTTGCACTACTTTATAAACGTCTAGACAATGGCAGGCTACAATGGCCCAAAAATGAAAAGGAAGTACGAAATCTATCTCAACAAGAATTGCGTTGGTTATTGGAAGGTTTATCTCTTCAACAACCGAGGGCAATACAGAAATCTGCAAAAGGTGTCTTTTAATCACTACTTTCTAAATGGTATAATTAACCGCAGATAATTTGAACGGAAATGTGGTGAACAAGATGAGTATGGAAACAACAGAAAAATTAATTCACTTATTAGAAGAGCAACTCGCTGTTATGAAGCAACAAAACGAAGAGCTTTCTAAAAAGTTAGACGTGTCACTCGCCCAAAATAAATACTTGTCTGAACAAGTTCGCCAGTTAACCAAAATGATTTATGGTTCGCGCTCGGAGAAGTCAAAATACCAACCACCAGATGGACAATGTTCGTTATTCGATAATGATCCGTCTTTTAATGGGTCTGAGCAAACAGAAGAACAAAGCACGGAAACTGTGACGTATACAGTGACCCGTTTAAATAAAAAGAAAAAGCGTAACGATTCATTCGTAGAAGGTGTGGAAGTGGAAGAAATTCACCATCATCCAGTAAATCTCCAATGTGACTGTTGCCAAAGTCAGTTACATGAAATCGGCTCCACAATTACCCGTGAAGAAGCAGCGTTTATTCCGGCCAAGTTGGTGCGTGTGCAGCATATTGAGCATGCCTATGAGTGTAAGCAATGTAAAAAAGATCGTGAACAAAATCAGTTTATTCAACGTGGGAAAGCGCCGATGGCAGTGATTCCTCGTAGCATCGCAGGGCCAACGGTGTTGGCGAAAGTCATCTATGATAAATTCTCACTCTACCTACCACTTTATCGCCAAGTAAAAGAATGGGCACGTACGGGTTTAATCACCAATGATAAAAATCTTTCGAATTGGGTGATTCGTGTTGCAGAAGAGTGGCTATTACCAATTTATGAAGAGATGAAAAATGTCCTTTCAGTCAAAACGCTACTTCATATTGATGAAACTGTTGCCCAAGTATTGAATCGTTCTGATGGAAAGCGAGCACAATCAAACGCGTATAACTGGGTATTCCGAACAGTCCCAACTGAGGGGCCAGTAATCATTCTATTTGAACATGCGTTAACGCGAAGTCGAACGGTATTGGAGGAATATTTGGCCAATTTTGAGGGCACCATTATTTGTGATGGCTACTCTGCCTATGATAAGTTACCCAACATCACATTCGCCAACTGTTGGGCGCACGTTCGACGTTATTGGTTAAAAGTCGATAGCAAGAACGGACGTATTGGTTTGGCCTACTGTAATCAGCTCTACGCTTTAGAGCAAAAATTCAAAGGGCTGCCGCCGAAGCAACGTCGAAAAATGAGATGGCGCTACGCAAGACGGGTCATTCGGAAGTTTTTTAACTGGCTCGAAAAGTCTCAATTCTTTGGCAAAAACGCATTAGCCACAGCAACAGAGTATACGTTGAACAGAAGAAATGAACTAAAAGCATTTTTGTATAATGGGCAAATCGAAATCGATAATAATCCAGCCGAAAATGCGATCCGTCCAACCGTGATAGGAAGGAAGAACTGGCTCTTTTCTGTCAGTGAGGCGGGCGCAAAAGCCAATGCAATCTGCTTAAGTCTAGCGGAAACAGCAAAAGCGAATGGTGTAGATTTCTATAAATACCTCGTCAAGCTTTTGACGGATTTACCCAATCTCGCAATTCATCAACAACCAGAATTATTACAAGAATACATGCCTTGGTCCGAGTCGATTCAAGCTACATGTGCATAATAAAGCCAGCTATCTGAAAAAACATCAGAAAGCTGGCCATTTGTCGTGCGTGCCGTGAGGTGCGCATATTTTTTTGAATTCGGGCTTACAATCCACTCACTCATTCCTGTACACACGCTCGCCATTTTATTAGTCCTATTCAGCCCCACATTAGCCCCAACTAGCCCCAAATTAAAGTTGTTTTATTCTTTATCTTGCGTAGTTTAAAATTTCATGAAATACATTTGCGTATTGATATATCAATACTTATAGGTTTTAGTTAGATATAGTATGCAACCAATCCACTTTAGGCTGGGTAAAATAAAGCTAGAAACATTAACTAGTGCATTCTGCGACGAAAGTGAAACGTCAGTCGCAAACACAGCTTCTAAATTGCTAAGAGAAATGATCTTGGGCTGGGTAAGAGACTTCAAATTGTTAATATGAAGCGGTTAGAGTGGGGTTTAGCTATGAGCTAGCCCCACTTTTTTGCTTAGAGAAGGTGATAAAAGGTCTTATCAAGCTTTTAAGAGTGATGTTGTTCTTGTGATAGACGGTTGGTAGTACCCCGTTAGCGCTTGATTCTAAAAAAAAGAAAGACACCATCCCAAATACATCGGATAGCGCCTTGATATTTCAAAGAGTTCTACTAAGGGTTCGTTGACCAAAGTCCAGCATGTTTTAAGACAACACGTGGGTGAAGTTTTAGTTGTGCAACCATTAAATCTGCTAGATCCTCTGCTTGCATCACTTTTTCTGGATTGCCGTCTGTTAGGTCTAGCTCAACAGCCATATCTGTAGCAACTGTACTTGGCGTTAATGTTGTAACGCGAATATTTTTCTTACGCACTTCAAGCATTAATGATTCACTTAGTCCGATAACTGCAGCTTTTGAAGCTGAGTATGCACTAGTAATTGGTGCACCTTTTTGACCAGCTGTTGAGGAGATATTAATGATGTCTCCTGTGTTGCGCTCGATCATCTCCGGTAATACAGCGCGTGTTGTGTAGTACACACCTTTTACGTTGACATCGATAATATTTGTCCATTCTTCAGGTGTTAAGTCCATGAAGCCACCGAATTTTGAAATGCCAGCATTGTTTACTAAAATATCGATGGCGCCAAGCTCACCGCGAATAGATTCAACGGCTTTAGTAATAGAGTCTAGATCCGCTACATTTGCCGCAGCGATGGCTACCTTCACATCATACTGTTTAAGTTCCTCTGCTACTTGTTGTAAATTTTCAAGCGTACGTCCAACAAGACCTACGTGAATACCTTCTTGCGCAAAAGCTACTGCTGTTGCGCGTCCAATTCCACGTCCTGCTCCTGTAATTAACGCCACTTTACCTGCGATTGCTTGCATGTTTTTCTCTCCTTTAGATAAGATCGTTTTATTTAGACGAAAAAAAAGATTAAGATTTGTCTTTAAGACTAACCTCATTCTACTATGATTTTCTATATTGTGAAGAGTGCACTTTTTTGTGCGGAGGTTACTAAAAGTTACTTATGTATATGAAAGGGAGTTAGCTCTATGTCGGATAAATTAAGAGAAGAGATCAAAGAGAGAATATTAAATAATGATTATCATTGCGAAAAAGAACTTACCTTATCAATTATTAGTGGGAAATGGAAGGTTGTTATTTTGTGGCATTTAGGTGTAGAAGGACCACATCGCTTCAGTGAACTTCAAAGACTTTTCCCGAAAATATCTCATAAGATATTAACAAACCAATTACGTGAACTGATGGATGATGGAATTGTTCATAGAGAAGTGTTTCCAGAAGTTCCTCCGAAAGTCGAATATTCAATGACAGAACTAGGGATGACATTATTACCAATCGTTGAGATGATGTACGAATGGGGAAAAAATAGAATCGATCAAATTAAACAAGAAAGCCATAACGAGGTCATTGGATGATTTAAATTGTCAGTGATGTTTTTAGACAACTTTAAAAGAGCTAATAGATGGGTACATTATTTAACGATATTAATTCAACCTTTTTCATATACATAAATTTATTAAGATGGGTGAACTTTCCTTAACTTTGAACGTCTACTTTGTAAAAGGGGTGAACTAATGGGAGTTTGGTATTTCTTAATCCTATTTGTAGGGTTGTTTTTGATATTTAAAGGACTATATATGAAAAAGCAATCTTTGTTCATTAAGAAAATTGGTATTGTGTTTGTAGGATTATTATGTATTTCATTCTCAATATTTATGTTTTCACCAGGAAGTGCAGAAATAATTGCTGATTTGCTAAATTTGGAATAAAGAAAAATATGGATTGGTGATATTTCTCGGATAACACTAAGAGAAATGGTACTGGGCAAGGTAAAATAATTTATTTTATAATGTGGGGCTAAAAGTGGGAAGGTATAATGAGATTACTTTTAGCCCCGCCTGCTTTTGAAATTTGACTTACATAATCATTCCAGGCATCAATAGATATTTGGAATTAACGGACTTTCTTGGGGAATCTTTTGATTAGAATCAAATAACTTATTGACATAGCAAGGAAAATATTGCTACATTATAGGTAACGGATGTTACCTATCGGAAGGAGGAAAATTATTTGGCACCGAAAGAGCAGATTACAGAGGAAATTTTATTGGATTGTGCTTTTGAAATGGCTAGAAAGAGTGGGATTGATAGTGTTAATGCACGAGATTTAGCAAAAGAGTTAGGTTGTTCGACAAAACCTATTTTTCGATTATTCACGAGTATGGACGATTTAAAGTACGCAATATATGAACGGGCTAGCAATCTTTATAATGAAAGAATGTTTCAGGGCTTGCAAGAAAGTTCTTTTTTAGGAATGGGGTTAGCTTATATTAACTTTGCTCGAGAAGAAAAAAAGTTTTTTGAGTTATTATTTCTATCCAATAAATATAAGATTTCAAGTTTTTCGGAATTAATAAATGATGTAGAGAATCAAGGTATTATAGCACTTATTTCAAAAAACACAGGATTAACTCAAACCTCTGCTAAATCTCTATTTATCGATATATGGTTAACTACGCACGGTATTGCGACAATGTGTGCGACGAATACTTGCGATTTAGACAGCTCGGAAATTGAGGGTATTTTAAAAGATGTTTTTGAAGGAGTTAAACTAAAATTATTGGATGGAGGAAATAAATGAAAATGAAAAATTCACCTATTCTTTTATCGATACTATTTACTTTGTTTGCACTTGTTTTTCCTTTCATAGCTGGTGCAATTATAGCTGTCAAAAATATAAGTAGCTTAAGCTCTATAACTTTGATTCAATTTATTGCCTTTGCAGTTGGAGTAATATTTACTCTTTGGATCATGAAAAAAAGTAAATTCTCTTTACAGGATTTTGGATTTAGAAGGTTTAAAGCCGAGGCGTGGATGGCTGTGATCGTTATTTCTGAGCTGATTGCTTTCTTTAATGGTATTACATATAAAGAGGGTTTTTCTGCGCAGTATGTATTTATTTTGCTTCTATTTGTTATTGCAGTTGGTCTTTATGAAGAGTTTATTTTCCGTGGCCTAATTTTCAAATATTTATCAGCGAAAGGGCTTAAAACGGCTATTATCGGCTCCTCTATTTTGTTTGGAATTGGACATCTTGAAAATTTACTTGCCGGTCATGATTTTTTATTGACATTAGTACAAGTAGCTTTTGCATGCCTCTTTGGGTTAGTTTGTGCAGAAATTGTTCTAAAGACAAAAAGTATTATTTTCCCGATTGTCTGGCACGCTTCGCACGATTTTATTGCTTTCTTGACTGATCAAAGTGAGCCAACGGTTCTTGCTACTTCTCTTTATATCTTTCATTGTCTAGTGTTAATTGGTCTCGCAATTTATTTCTGGAGAGCTTTATTTCCTAAGAATGATGTTACAAAATTGGGGAATACTGAAAGTTACGTTTAAACACGACATGTCAAAAAAAGCATCTACTCATTTATTTGAGTCGATGCTTTTTTTGCTAGTTTCCTTAAGTCAAAGCCTCTAATCCAACATTACCTCCTGAAATAAGAAAACACACTTTTTCATTTTGATGAATAGGTAAAAGTCCTTGAAGGGCAGCTCCAATACCGATTGAGGAGGAAGGTTCTGCGATAAATTTACCCTCGGTGAGTAAGGTTTTCATTCCACGTTGGATCGATGCTTCATCCACACTTACAACCTCATCGACAAGCTGCTGAACAATTGGAAAGTTTCGTTCTCCCGGCTGTAAAGTTAATAGGGCATCTGCCAAAGATTTTTGTTCCTCTAAAAGCAATCTTTCGCCAGCTTCTAAGCTTTTGGCATAACGCGAAACAACGGCAGGCTCCACGCCAATTATTTTGATAGGAGGGGCCAGAGATTTTACAGCAGTAGCAATTCCACTAATTAATCCACCGCCACCCATAGGAACAACTATGGTATTAACATCAGGAAGCTGTGCAAATATTTCTAAACCTGCTGTCCCTTGCCCTGCCATGATATCGTAATCATCATAAGGATGTATAATGCAATAACCATGATCACGACTGAGCTTTTCTGTTACAACATGTCGTTCTGCAAGCTTACATTGTACAACCTCAGCTCCCAAAGTACGTATTCCTTCTATCTTAATTGTAGGAGCTGAATCCGGTAGGACAATGGTTGCCTTAACATTTAAGAGCTTGGCCGCGTAGGCAACGCCTTTGCCATGATTACCCGAGGAAGCGGCAACTACGCCTTTTTGCAATTGTTCTAAAGGCATGGATAGCATTTTATTAAGAGCCCCACGCAGTTTGAAAGAGTTTGTTTTTTGCATATTCTCGGCTTTTATGTAGACATGACATCCTAAAAGTTCATCGAGCCCATTTAACCGAATAATAGGTGTTTCATATACATAGGATGAAATTCTTTGTTTAGCAGTAAAGATTTGTTCAAGTGTTAACATACAGCAACCCTCACTTTAGTAAAATAATTGAAAATTCTGGCGTTATAATATAACTGTAGATTTACAGGCAATTTGTGTCAATGAATAAAATGACTGTGATTATGGCCGCGACTCCATAGAATACTTCCTTCAACCTTGAAAAAATATTTGCTGAAAGACGGGGTAAAACGCCTCAGATGGTCCACACGGTTTATTGTCGAGATGGAGCAAGAATCGGTGACAGTATTGAGTTAAAGCTTAAATGTAGTTGGGGTTAATTCTTAAGGAGATAGCCTTTTAAATGTGTTGCAACTGCTTATGAAGCAGAAATTCAAAGTGGTTGAGGTGGCTAAACGTTCCTGAATTTTCATCCATTTGACGTAGGTTCATTTAATCGAAACTTCAAAAGTTAATATTTGTATATTATACTTATTATATGTGTATTAGGGAGTGTTTTAAGAAGTGGTAGAGGCTTCAAGAACCTTACTTAGAGTAACAATCTAGCAACTAATTTCATGACTTGCCAGTAACACTAATAATTATAATCCACCTTATAGACCTGCAGATTATTTCAAAATGGTATATGGAATTATTGATGACGAAAAAGAATTTAAAGAAACATTCGTTGTTATTTATGAAGATAAAATGATTTGTTTTGGAGTCATACCATTAAAGCCTCTGTTGATTCAAACGGATTATAAGAAGAGGATCCAATTTCGAGTTAGTTGTAAATACGATGAATGGAGGATACATAATGGACAATTTATTTAATCAAATCTCAACTTTTTTAAACATATCATTACCTCAAGAAATAATGAATGCTTTCGACAATTCAATCTATTTGAAGCACAAGAATGATTTTTTAATACGTTTATTATCTTTTGAAGAAGCAACAGAAGTGTATTCATACCTAAATGAAGAAGTTAATATTTCAGAGGTTTTTCCATTATGGACAGATGATAATTCCAATTATGTGGGTGTTTACATGTTCGGGTCACTAACAGGCAGAGTTTGCTTTATAAATCATGAGGAAATAGACTTGTCCCCAGTATATCCTAATGTACAAACGTTAATAAAAATCCTATTAGAACATCCTGAAAGTGATTGGTATGAACTTCCAAAATATTATCCTCGGTCCAAAGAGCATACTGATGAACTGCAACTAAAGCAAGATGTACAAGCCATTAAAGAATTGACGAACCTTCTTAAAAACCCTGAATTAGATGATGAAAAAAGAACTCAATATTTGTTTTCAATTATGGCTTTAACTTCTTACACACAATTGCATGAAATAATTCCCTTATTGGAAGACTCGGATATGTGGGTACAAGAGAGAGCTGCTGAAATTCTAGGTTTCCATAGATACGTGCCTGCTAGGGAAAAATTAGATTGGGTTAAAGAACACGGGCAATATAACGGGAAAATGGCAGCTGAATTAGCGTTAAAAAGGATAAGAATGGAATTAAAGAACTAAACAAAAAGAAGCAATAACATATTAGAGTAACTTGTTTTATATTTGTTCTTTATTAATCCCTACAAAGTGCTAATGTTCATATTTGTATAAAAGAAAGGTTCTGTTAACAACAATCTTTGCGAACTGAGCCAATAAAACAGAGCCTGTATCGACAATTACTTGGTAATTAAAGATACAGGCTCTTAATTTCAATATTTAGTTGTCGTTATATATATTTAAACAAAAAAGATTGAAACATAACGTACTCATACATTCCTGTACATTTAGCCCCAAAAACATGCTTGTTAATGCATTGACTTGCGCGGAAGAGACAACAGAGAATAATATCTCAAACGCTGATTTAACGGACTTCCTAACACATGCATGTTGTATTTTGCGTCATTCCTAATATATAATAAAAAGGTTATAGTAAAAACAATAAAAGGGAGCGTCCATAATGGCCAACGAAGCAAGATCGCAGGTGAACATTAAGCTCATTTCTACGATTCGTCCGATCGATGGGGAGTCCGAAAGTTATGAAATGTTGCTGTCAGGGCAGCTACTTGAAAAAGCAGGAAGCATGTATTTGAAATATGAAGAGGTGCAGGAGGATAAAACCATCCGCACAACTATGAAGCTAGGCAATGAACAGGCATTAATTATGCGTAATGGAGCAGTAAAAATGCGACTACCACTTAACATAATTGAACAACAAATGGGTCATTATGAAAGTGAGTTTGGTTCAATGCCACTTGTCATAGACACGAAAAAAATGACGTTTACAAAACAGGCAATAAGCGGAGATTTCCATGTACAGTATGATTTACTAATGGGTGGGCAATCCGTTGGCAACTATACATTAGACATTACATTTACGGAGGTACAATGATGAACGCAGTAGAACAAGTACAACAAGCCATTAAAGATGCAATTGCGCAGGCTGTTGAAAAAGCTGGCTTAGTAGAGGCTGGCACAGAGTTAAATATTCACCTTGAAACACCGAAGGATAAAGCAAATGGAGACTATGCGACAAATATCGCTATGCAATTAACGAAATTAGCAAAAAAACCACCTCGTGCCATTGCCGAAGCCATTTTAGAAAATCTTGAAACAGCAGGTACAGTTATTGAGAAAATCGATATTGCTGGCCCTGGTTTTATGAATATTACTGTACGTAAAGATTTCCTAACAGACGTAGTAAAAGCAGTACTTGAGCAAGGTGCTGATTATGGTCGTTCTAATGCTGGTGCCGGAGAAAAAGTTCAAGTTGAATTCGTATCTGCAAATCCAACTGGGGATCTACATTTAGGTCATGCACGTGGAGCTTCTGTAGGGGATTCTTTATGTAATGTGTTAGATATGGCAGGGTACGAAGTATCTCGTGAGTACTACATTAACGATGCGGGTAACCAAATTAATAACTTAGCTTATTCACTAGAAGCGCGTTATAAGCAAGCTTTAGGATTAGAAGCTGAAATGCCAGAGGATGGCTACCACGGTCCAGATATTATTGAAATCGCTGGTAAACTAGCTAGCGAGCATGGCGATGCAATTTTATCTAAAACTGATGAAGAACGTTTTGCATTCTTCCGTCAGCATGGTTTAGCGTTAGAATTAGACAAGTTAAAAACAGACCTTGCTAACTTCCGCGTAAACTTTAATGTATGGTATTCTGAAACTTCACTGTATGAAAATGGCAAAATTGAAGTAGCATTAGAAAAACTAAAAGCGAATGGTCATGTATTTGAAGAAGACGGTGCTACTTGGTTCCGTTCAACAACATTTGGCGACGATAAAGACCGCGTGTTAATTAAAAATGATGGCTCTTTCACATATTTAACTCCGGATATCGCATACCATGAGGATAAAATTGTACGTGGCTTCGATAAATTAATTAATATTTGGGGCGCTGACCACCACGGCTATATTCCACGTATGAAAGCTGCTATTCAGGCGCTTGGCTATGACCGTGATACGCTTGAAGTAGAGATTATCCAAATGGTTCAGCTTTATAAAAACGGTGAAAAATTCAAAATGTCTAAACGTACAGGGAACGCTGTTACAATGCGTGAGCTTGTAGAAGAGGTTGGCTTAGACGCAGTACGTTATTTCTTCGTGAAAACTGCAGGCGATTCTCATATGGACTTTGACCTTGACCTTGCCGTATCTCAATCAAATGAAAACCCAGTGTATTATGCACAATATGCACATGCACGTATTTCATCTATTTTACGTTCAGCAAATGAGCAAGGCTTTGCTGCAACAACAGACAATTTAAGCTTGTTAGTTGCTGAAAAAGAAATTGATTTACTGAAAAAAGTGGGCGACTTCCCGAAAATGGTAGCAGATGCTGCGAAGCACCGTACACCACACCGTATCGCCAACTATATTCAAGAAACAGCAGCCGCATTCCACAGCTTCTATAACGCTGAAAAAGTGTTAGATGCTTCAAATAAAGAGCTAACAGAAGCTCGTTTAGCCCTTATTACTGCTGTGCGTACAACAATTGCCAACGCACTACGCATAATCGGCGTATCTGCACCAGAAAAAATGTAATAAAAATCTTTCCAGCCCCGGCATGATAATTTGCCGGGGGTTTTTTGTGTCTTAGATAGCTAGAGCGATTGAAGTGGCAGAAAGAGCTGCAGGGGCGACGGATAAGCAGTCGAAGCGACGGAGAGAACGGTCGAAGTGACGGAAAGAAACATCGAAGCGACGGATAGCTTCGTCAAGGTCGTGGATAGAACGGCCAAAGCGACGGATAGAAGCCGAGGCGACGGATAGAATTGCAAGGACGACGGAAAGAAGCTGAGGCGACGGATAGAATTGCAAGGGCGACGGATAGAATTGCAGGGGCGACGGATAGAGTAGCCAAAGTCGTGGATAGAACAGCCAAAGCGACGGAAAGAAGCTGAGGCGACGGATAGAATTGCAAGGGCGACGGATAGAACTGCAAGGACGACGGAAAGAATCCTCGGAGCGACGGAAAGAAGCTGAGGTGACGGATAGAACTACCAGGGCGACGGATAGAACTGCAAAGACGACGGAAAGAATCGCCAGAGCGACGGATAGAAACATCGAAGCGACGGATAGAATCCTTGGAGCGACGGAAAGAAGCTGAGGCGACGGATAGAATTGCAAGGGCGACGGAAAGAACCGCCAGAGCGACGGATAGAACTGTAAAGACGACGGAAAGAATCCTCGGAGCGACGGAAAGAAGCTGAGGTGACGGATAGAACTACCAGGGCGACGGATAGAACTGCAAAGACGACGGAAAGAATCGCCAGAGCGACGGATAGAAACATCGAAGCGACGGATAGAGTAGCCAAAGTCGTGGATAGAACCGCCAAAGCGACGGATAGAATCCTCGGAGCGACGGAAAGAAGCTGAGGCGACGGATAGAACTACCAGGGCGACGGAAAGAACCGCCAGAGCGACGGATAGAGTAGCCAAAGTCGTGGATAGAACCGCCAAAGCGACGGATAGAATCCTCGGAGCGACGGAAAGAAGCTGAGGCGACGGATAGAACTACCAGGGCGACGGAAAGAACCGCCAGAGCGACGGATAGAGTAGCCAAAGTCGTGGATAGAACCGCCAAAGCGACGGATAGAATCCTCGGAGCGACGGAAAGAAGCTGAGGCGACAGATAGAACTACCAGGGCGACGGAAAGAACCGCCAGAGCGACGGATAGAGTAGCCAAAGTCGTGGATAGCACCGCCAAAAAACGTGGATAGAACGGCCAAAAACGTGGATAGCCCCGCCAAAGCGACCTCAGAACCGCTGATTCGACAAATAGAATCCTCAACAAAGCGCAAGATAGCCCCGCCAAAGTGCCGGAAAGAACCCGCCCAGCATCGAATAAAACCCCTAAACCGATCAATTCATCTTCTTAAAACAATAATTTTCTGTAAATTTCAAATATCTTGTTGAAATTTACGTTAGCGTCAATGGTATACTGTTGGAAAATCGGAAGGCGATGATGATGTTGAAGACGATTCAAGAAGTGGCTAAGCAGTTTAATGTTTCAACACGGACGATTCGTTATTATGAGGAGCTTGGGCTGCTTCATCCTAATCGTTCATCTACTAATCAACGAACCTTTTCAAAAAAAGAGTTAGCGAAGCTTAAGCTTATTTTCCGAGGAAAGCGTTATGGTTTTTCACTTGAGGAGATTAAGGAAATGGTATTGCTGTTTGATTTTGATCGCACGGGTATTCAGCAATTGGAGCGTACAGTTGAATATGGGGAGCAAAAAATTCGAGAGATTGATAGTAAGATAGCAGAACTTACACAAATGAAAAATGAGTTGCAGCAATTACAAGGTGTGTTTACTGAAAAATTAGCGACTTTAAAGGGAGAGATGCACGATGAATAGTTCGAATTTGTTAGCACGTAATGCGCGAAAGTATCCAATGAGCGAAGCGGTTATTTGTCAAGGTAGACGAGTGACCTATCGTGATTTAGATGAGCAAGTGACGCGTTTTAGTCATGCTTTATTAGAGCAAGGTGTGGGACAAGGCGATAAAGTCATCATTTTTATGCCCAATGTTGTAGAGTTTGTTGTTAGCTATTTTGCAATTCAGCGTATTGGAGCTATTGTCGTTCCAGTAAATGCGAAATTTACGCTACAAGAGGTCGAGTATGTAGCGAACCATGCAGACGCTAAAGCTATTCTAGCCCATGCAGCAATTTTTGCAGCGGTGGAAAACATCACGGTAGTTCCTTTAAAAATCAAAACAGGGCAAGAGCATGCGGGTTGGCTAAACTATGAAACTCTTATTCAACATGCAAGCACTCAAACAATCGATTGCCAGTTGAATGAAGAGGATGTCTCAACGATTTTATATACATCGGGTACAACTGGAAAACCAAAGGGTGTGTTGTTTAGCTATCGCAATATATTAACGGTAGCACAAATGATTGCAGTAGAAATGGAAGTAAAGCCAGAAAGCCGAATCCTTCTCATGATGCCGTTGACGCATTCAGCTCCATTGCATTTATTTTTAATGGCAGGCGTACTTGTAGGCTCAACTATCGTGCTAACACCGACATTTACACCTGATTTGTTTATTGATTCAATCGAGCAGGAAAGGACAACACATTTCTTTGGTGCACCTGTCGCCTATTTGTTAACAGCCCAAATGCCAAGATTGCAAACAACAGATTTATCCTCGATGAAATGGTGGGCTTATGGTGGCGCACCGTTATCACAAAATGAAGTCCGACATTTACAAAAAGCTTTCAGAACAGAAAATTTAACCTGTGTCTATGGCTTAACAGAGGCTGGTCCAAACGGTTCAATATTGCTTGGTGAAGAGCATGCAACGAAGGCAGGAAGTATTGGTCGGCGTGCACCACTTGGAGCGGAGCTGCGTATTATTAACGATGACGGAGAAGATGTTCGTGTTGGTGAAGTAGGAGAAATTGTTTTACTTGGTGAAGGCAATATGCTGGGCTATTACAAGGATGAAATCGCAACAAAGGCTGCCTTTATAGATGGCTGGCTGAAAACAGGTGATTTAGCTCGCATAGATGAGGATGGTTATATTTGGATTGTTGATCGTAAGAAGGATGTTATTTTTTCAGGCGGTGTGAATATTTATCCGAAAGAAATCGAAGATAGAATTTTGAGCTATGACGGGATATTTGAAGTTGCTGTAATAGGTGTCCCACATCCGGAGTGGGGAGAAACGGTGAAGGCTGTCTATGCCACTAAAACAGAAATTGACGAAGACGAACTTAAAGCTTATTTAGAGGAGCATCTTGCTAAATATAAAATTCCACGCATGTTTGAGCGTGTGGAAGCGCTACCACGAAATGCATCAGGCAAAATATTAAAACAAACCTTGAAAGGACAAGAGGTGAGATAGCATGAAGGTTTTACAGCAGGCAGAAATGAAAACAACGAACTTTTTTAAAGATAACGACACACTTCATAAAGTTTTAGAAATGATGCTAGATAAAGAGTTTGCAGAATATGCAACACGTGAGCTAACAGATTTCGGTGAGCTTTGTGCTGGAGATATTGATGTGAGAGCCAAACATACGGATCGAGAGGGTGAACCTCGCTTACAAAGGTATAATGCATATGGTGAAGAAGTGTCAGAGGTCTGGGTTAATGATGGCTATAAAAAAACAATTGAAGAATCATACAATACGGGTATTGTTGGCTATGTGCATAAGGATATTCCGCAATTAGGTAGAAAGGGTAACTATGTGTATAGCTTTGCTCAAGGTTATATACTGTCCCATACAGAGCCAGGCTTTTACTGCCCTGTTACGTTAACAATGGCAACGGCTTATTTACTTGATCATTATGCGAGCGATGAGGTGAAGGAGCGTTTTTTACCACATGTTTGTGCAACAGGAGATACCGAGCTGTATGAGGGAGCTACATTTTTAACGGAGCGTCAAGGTGGTTCTGATGTTGGTGCGAACGTTGTAGAGGCAAGAAAAGACGGTAATCAGTATCGTTTATTTGGTGAGAAATATTTCGCGTCAAACGCAGGAATGTGTGGGGTTGCCATGGTACTGGCCCGTATGGAAGGGGCTCAAGCAGGCTCGAAAGGTTTAACTCTATTTGCGGTCCCGTGGCGCAATGAGGATGGCACTGTTAACAACCTCCGTATTCGACGTTTAAAGGATAAACTTGGTGTTAGAGCAGTACCTTCTGGTGAGGTGGAATTTGATGGTGCATTAGCTTATGTTGTCGGTGAGCCGAATAAAGGAATTTATTATATGTTGGAGGCACTTAATTTATCAAGAATTTGCAATGCTGTTGCTTCTATCGGCATTATGCGCCGTGGTTTTTTGGAGGCGAAGCACTATGTGACAAATCGTCATGCATTTGGCAAGCCTTTAACGCAATATCCTATGATTCAGGATACATTAGGGAACTTTGCTGCCAAGCTTCATGTAGAAGTTGCTACTGTTTTTGATCTAATTCAGCTTTACGATAAAGTAACAAGTGGACAGGGTAATGAACAGGACATCATTATGAATCGCTTAAATATTGCTATTATGAAAAAAGAAACGGCAGAGCAAGCGGTCCATTATGCAAGTGAAGCGATTGAATTACATGGAGGGAATGGCTATATTGAGGATTTCGTTACACCTCGCTTATTAAGAGATGCACAGGTGCTGACTGTGTGGGAGGGAACTGCTAATATTTTAGCATTAGAACTCATTCGTTTAGTAGATAAGTTTCAAGCGCATGAATTGTTTGTTCGTGTCATGGAGGAACGTCTAGAAAAACTAGCTGACAGTCCATTGCTTCAAATTGTAGAGGAGCAATTAGCAAAACTAGACTTGACATTGCGAACATTTAGCGGCTTAGATGAAGCAACGAAAACGTTTGAGGCAAAAAAGGTTGCAGAAAAAATGGCACATGTATATGAAAGTGTTGTAGCGATCGAATGGGCACATAAATTCGGCGGTAAATATGAAAAGCTAGCAGATATTTATTTAGAGAGCACATGGGCATTGCGAGAAATGGGTGCGCCAATGAAAACGGTTCAGTATTTTTCTGATATAGTTTAACTTCTTTCAGCGGGTGTCCAAATTCCTGCCGAAATAGAGGAACTTAGTCTAAAAACGCCACGTCTTGTGGTAACAACTGAGTGACCAACATCATGTTGCTGACGCTGCGCTTTCGCACAAAAAACAACTGTTGCTGACGCTGCACTTTCGCACAAAAAACATCATGTTGCTGACGCTGCACTAGCACTACGCTTTCGCACAAAAAAACATCATGTTGGTCTAAAGCCTCCGGACGCAATTATGCCGGGGCATAATTGATTTGATTAGAAGTTGTCTCGAATCGAGGCGACTTCTATTTTTTTCATGTATAATAAAATCAACTGAAAATTATAAAGGTTCTTTACTTATGTAAAGTGAAAAGGGAAATCGGTGTCATTCCGATGCGGTCCCGCCACTGTATGTGTGAGTTTTTTCAATTTGCGCCACTGAAAATTTCGGGAAGGCATGGAAAAGCGAATGGAACACGAGCCAGGAGACCTGCCTTTATAGAAAACACGTTACAGCCTACGAGGATAGGGTGGTAGATTTTGTAAAAGTATTTTTGTGCAAATTTGATCCCCTCATCTTTTTATGATGAGGGGTTATTTGTTTTGTATGATTGATGTCGATAAATTCACAATCGTAGGCGATAAAAGCTAAAATGCATCGATAAATCAGAAAAACAAGTTGTTAAATATAGGCACAGATTGACTAAGGGGGAGAGCCTTTAAATGAGTAGAACGTTTATAGCCTATGTAACAGCAATTACGCTTCTAATTATTAGCATCTGGTGTGGCGTAGCGATAGGCTCAGTTCATATTCCACTAGAAGTATTGTGGAATCAGGCGGCAGATGAAACAGCTGCCAATATTTTATGGAAAATTCGTTTACCTCGAGTTCTGCTGGCTGGACTTGTCGGGGCATCTCTTGCCATAGCAGGGGCAGCTTTTCAAGGCTTATTAAAAAATCCTTTGGCAGATCCTTATACGTTAGGTGTTTCCTCGGGTGCATCAGTTGGCGCAGTTATGACGATTTTCTTTAGTATATCAATTCCAGTAATAGGCAATTATGCATTGCCAATCTTCAGTATGATAGGTGCAATATTAACGATGGTAGCTGTCATGGGCTTTGCTAGAATAGTAGACCGCACGCTAAAAATGGAAACTCTTATTTTAACAGGGGTCATCTTTAGTTCATTTTTAGGCTCCTTGATTTCATTAATGATTGCATTATCTGGTGAGGAGCTACGACAAGTTATGGGATGGCTGCTCGGCTCAGTATCAATGCGAGGTTGGCCTTATGTTCAAATGATTATTCCGTTTGTGATAATTGGCTCAATCATGCTTTGGACACAAAGACGCGAGTTAAATGTTCTGTTATATGGAGAGGAACGCGCGAAGCATTTAGGTGTTAATGTTAAGCGTAGTAAATATATAATTTTGGTAGGCGGGTCAATGTTGACAGGAGCAGCAGTAGCGGTTTCTGGTACGATTGGTTTTGTTGGCTTAGTTGTACCACATATGACGCGGATGCTTTGGGGTTCAGATCACCGTCATTTATTGCCATTATCATTTTTAAATGGGGCAACTTTGCTCATTATTTGTGATTTAATAGCTCGAACAATTATTATGCCAAGAGAGCTACCGATTGGCGTAATTACTGCATTTATTGGCGCACCCGTTTTTTCTTATATTTTTTATAAGCAACGTAGAAGCAAGGGGGGACGGGCATGATTGTTGTTGAACATCTTTCTGGTGGCTATGAAGACGTGCCGATTGTCCAGGATATAAGTTTTTCCGTTGAAAAAGGAAAAATATTAGGGATTTTAGGCCCGAACGGTAGTGGAAAATCCACACTGTTAAAAGTAATGAGTGGCATACTACCAGCAACTGCAGGCACTATATTAGTAGACGGTAAAAATATTAGCAGTTATAATGCCCGTGCATTGGCAAAAAAAATGGCAGTGTTACCACAATTACATGCAAATGCCTTTTCAAACAGTGTACGTGAGGCGGTATCACTTGGACGTTATCCACATCAAACAGGCTTCTTTTCAAGCTGGACTGAACGCGATGAACAAGCGGTCCAACATGCGATGCTACAAACAGGTGTGAAACGCTATGAACAGACACCGATGGAATTTTTGTCGGGCGGTGAACAACAACGAGTTTTTGTTGCCCAAGCCCTTGCGCAAACGTCGGAAATATTACTGCTAGATGAGCCAACAAACCATCTCGATATTGCCCATCAACGTCAAATTTTAGATATGGTGCGAAAAGAAGCAATTGAATGTGGATTAACCGTTATTATGGTACTGCATGATATGAATTTAGCTGCCCTCTATTGTGATGAATTATTACTAATGGAAGGCGGAAGGATGCGAGCATTTGGGGCACCACATGAAGTATTAATCGCTTCGCAAATTGAAGACGTTTATCATGCGCGAGTAGCGACTTATGCACATCCTGAAATTCCAAAGCCTCAAATTACAATGATGCCGGCCTCAGTCGAACATCAGCAACGTGCTGTCATCGAAAAGGAAAATTTCACTGTTACGGATCATTACATTCAGCTTCAATCAGAGTTTCCGTTAAAAACGGTTTCCTCAGCAGTCCATAATCCGGGTATCGGTTGGTATGATTGCCTATTAAATCGCTCTGTACCAATAGATTATGTCATTAATGATGTAAAGAAAGAGGTCGCTGAATTTTTACAAAAGGAGCATTTTTCACCTACAAGTACAGTCGTTATGTTAACAGCTGTCCCAACAAATCTTGTAGCCATTAATGAATTTAAAGCTTCTTTTGGTAGCGTATTTGTTGCTGTTACGGCTGGTGTTGGTAATGCAGTGGATGTGTCACGAGCACATGAAAGACAGGATGAGCCATATATTGGTACTATAAATACATGGGTCATCGTAAATGGTTGCTTATCAGAGGAAGCGTTTTTCCAAGCAATGATGACAGCTAATGAGGCAAAAACAAAGGCATTGCAATCAGAAAATATTCGTGATGAGCTAAGTGGTACGATTGCAACAGGTACTGCTACAGATAGTTTATTAATTGCGGCGACACAAAAAGGGGAAGAAATGCAGTATGGTGGCCCAATTACGGATGTGGGCAAAATTATCGGTAAAGGTGTTTTTGAAACAACTGTACAGGCAATAAAAAATTATCTTCATTCAGCAGAGGGTTTTCTGTAGCGAAAGCGCAGTGTCAGCTACAGATGATTTATTGTAGCGTCAGCTATAATTACGCCAAAGTGAAATTGATAAAAATAAATTCTAGGAGATGAGAGAAATGAAGCTTTACACAAAAACTGGCGATACGGGGAAAACAAGTCTTATAGGGGGACGTGTTGACAAAGATAGTTTACGCGTAGAGACATATGGGGCAATTGATGAGTTAAATTCTTTTATTGGCAAGGCAGTAAGTGAATTAGATCGTGAGTTATTCAAGGATATTTTAATTGATTTAGAAACGATTCAGCATGAGCTTTTCGATGCAGGTGGTGACCTTGCTAACGTCATGAAGGAACGACATTATAAGCTGACAGAGCAGCCAATTGAAGTGTTAGAATCTCGTATTGATGCATTATCAGATGAAGCGCCACCATTACAGCGTTTTATTTTACCAGGTGGTGCACCAGCAGCTGCAACCTTGCACATTGCTCGCACTGTAGCGCGTCGAGCAGAGAGACAAATGGTAACGCTTATGAAGGAAATTGAAGATGTACCGACAATTGTGCAAAAGTATTTAAACCGTCTATCGGATTATTTATTTGCGGTTGCACGAGTTGTTAATCATCGATTGAATGTTGCAGATATTGAATATATTCGAAGTGGCAATGTCTTTAAAAAATAACTTGATCTCCAAAAGCTGTGGATGACATTTGATATAGGTTGATTGTACTTTGAAGATTTATCGGAACAAAATCTCATTTTATCGGAATAATTTTAGCTTTTATCGGAATAATTCAGTTTTTATCAACTAAGATCCTACTTTGAAATCTAGCACACTTAAAAAAGTCGATTTGCCATCAAAAACATGATGCAAATCGGCTTTTTAAGTATCTATATACATTCAAAAGGTAGATTTATAATATAAATGAATAAATCTCTTTAGTTTTTCAATGCCCTCTAAAAAAATTCAGGGTGGCTTTTTTTCTTGTAAAATGTAAGAATATAAAATTATCAGAAATATTTCCGTTTTATGTTGACTGAATGCTCACTCATTTATTAGAATAGGAATATAATGATGAAATGATGTACATTTACGTATGAGCTAGCGAATTTATCACAAAGAGAGAAATTGACGACAAATTAAAGGGGGGACCAACCATGAGTCCATTACTAATTGCAAACATTGTTCTAACAGTCGTGGTTGTGCTTTATGCAGTAGGATTGTTCTTCTATCTGTTAAAAACACGCTATAAGTATGTTCAATTGGGGAAAAAGGTTGAGTTTGATGAAAGTGTTAAAGAACGCATTCGCTATATTATGGTCAATGTGTTTGGCCAAAATAAGCTATTAAAAGATCCGAAGAGTGGTTTAATTCACGTAATGTTCTTCTATGGATTTTTAATGGTGCAGCTAGGCGCTATTGATTTAATTTGGAAGGGGTTAGTACCTGGATCACATCTGCCACTTGGCATTTTCTATAGTGTCTTTACATTCATCCAAGAGCTTGTGGTATTAATGATTTTAGTGGCGGTTGTGTGGGCATTTTACCGTCGCTATGTAGAAAAGCTAGTACGTCTAAAACGTGGCTGGAAAAATGGTCTTGTCTTAATTTTTATTGGCGGGTTAATGGTATCAACATTGCTTGCAAATGGTATGGGATTAATTTGGCATGGTGAAGAACTATCATACACTGAGCCAGTAGCATCTGGTATTGCCGCTATTTTCAGCTTCCTACCAGCATCAGCAGCGGCAGTTGTGTTCTACGTGATGTGGTGGGCGCATTTATTAATTTTACTGACATTCTTAGTGTATGTACCACAATCGAAGCACTTCCACTTGATTGTAAGTCCGATCAATGTGTACATGAATCGTTTAGATCGTACAGGTACGCTAACACCAATCGACTTTGAAGCGTTAGAAAATGCTGAAGATGAAGATGATATTCCAGCAATTGGTGTTGGACGTATTGAAGACTTTACACAAAAACAAATGCTAGATTTATATTCTTGTGTAGAGTGTGGACGCTGTACAAATATGTGTCCAGCATCAGGAACAGGGAAGATGTTATCACCGATGGATTTAATCGTGAAGCTTCGTGATCACTTAACGTTTACAGGTGCTGTTGTGACAAAGCAAAAACCTTGGGTACCTTATCAATTCTTTGCTAATACAAAGGGGAATCAGTTAGCAATGGCAGCTGGTGCTGAGGGCGCAGTCATTGAAGATATTTACAGCCCTTCTTTAATCGGCGATGTCATTACGGAAGAAGAGATTTGGGCATGTACGACTTGTCGTAACTGTGAGGATCAATGTCCTGTAATGAATGAGCATGTCGATAAAATTATTGACTTACGCCGTTACTTAACGATGACTGAAGGGAAAGTAAACCCTGACGCACAACGCGCGATGACAAACATCGAACGTCAAGGCAATCCATGGGGCTTGAACCGTAAAGAAAAAGAAAACTGGCGTGACCTAGATCCAACAATTCATATTCCGACAGTAAAAGAGCTGAAAAAATCAGGCGAGGAAATGGAATATTTATTCTGGGTAGGCTCAATGGGTGCATTTGATAATCGCTCACAAAAAATTGCTTTAGCTTTCTGTCGCTTATTAAACGAGGCAGGCGTGAAGTTTGCGATTTTAGGAAATAAAGAGAAAAACTCAGGGGATACTCCTCGTCGTTTAGGAAATGAGTTTTTATTCCAAGAGCTTGCTACAGCGAATATTGATGAATTTGAGAAAAACGACGTTAAGAAAATCGTTACAATCGATCCGCATGCTTATAATATCTTTAAAAATGAATATCAAGATTTTGGCTGGAAGGGCGAGGTTTATCACCATACTGAGCTATTAAATGAATTGATTGATGAAAATCGTCTAGCGTTAAATTACGAAGTTCATGAAACAATTGTGTTCCACGATTCTTGTTATTTAGGTCGATATAACGATGTTTATGATGCACCACGCGAGATCCTACGTGGTATTCCAGGTGTTAAGCTTGTGGAAATGGAGCGTAATCGTGAGACAGCAATGTGCTGTGGCGCAGGTGGCGGTTTAATGTGGATGGAAGAGCATGTCGGCAACCGTATTAACGTAGCAAGAACAGAGCAAGCTTTAGCAACTGATGCTTCAGTTATTTCTTCTGGATGTCCTTACTGTTTAACGATGCTTGAAGATGGTACAAAGGCAAAAGAAGTTGAGGATACAATCAGTACATTCGATGTTGCAGAGCTATTAGAGCGTTCTGTGTTTGGTGAAAAAGTGAAAGCTGTCGAAGAGTCTGTTGAAGAAGCAGCGGATGTGATGGTTGAAGAAGTAGTAGCTTCTGTAGAAAATGTCGAACAAGACAAGAATGCAGAGACTAACGCAGAAAAATGATAGTTATTGCAGAAATATTTTTGTTATCTGAAAAATATAAATTGCACAATAAATAATTGTTTTGTAGAATAAGATTAAATGGGAATGGGAGTTAACTTAAAACTCCCATTTTTCATAGCAAGAGGTCGAGCGAGCGTTCAGTCAACAGAAATGCTCTGATACTTCTTCTAGAACGTAAAACAAAAGGGGTGTTTTACTTGAATAGAGCTGTAATTTTAGCAGGAGCAAGAACTGCATTTGGTAAATTTGGAGGTTCACTATCAGCATTAAGCGCAAGTGATTTAGGTGCAATCGCCATAAAAGGGGCACTTGAGAAAGCGAATATTTCGCCTGATGAAGTGAATGAAGTGATTTTAGGCTCCGTTTTACAAGGGGGACAGGGCCAAATTCCTTCAAGGCAAGCTGCAATAAAAGCAAATTTACCAATAGCGGTGAAAACAGAAACGATTAATAAGGTTTGTGCATCAGGTATGCGCGCTGTAACACTAGCTGATCAGCTAATTCGATTAGGGGACGAAGAAGTGATTATCGCTGGTGGTATGGAGTCAATGTCCAATGCACCGTATTATCTACAAAATGGTCGAACAGGCTTACGCATGGGCGATTCAACAATGGTGGATGGCATGCTATATGATGGCTTAACATGTGCCTTTGATAAGGCAAGGCCACATATGGGAAGCTACGGCAATACGACAGCGAATGAATTTTCTTTAAGTCGTGAGGAGCAGGATGCTTGGTCTGTTCGTAGTCATGAACGTGCGCTTACAGCAATTGATAAAGGTTACTTTGCTGAGGAAATCGTGCCTGTGGAAATTCCACAACGTAAGGGAGAGCCGCTTCAAGTCGATACAGACGAGGCACCAAGAGCTGGTACGTCAATGGAGGTACTAGCAAAACTCAGACCAGCCTTTGACAAGGGCGGAACGATTACAGCAGGTAACGCACCTGGCGTTAACGATGGTGCATGTGCCTTAGTAGTAATGAGTGAGGAACGTGCAACGCGTGAAGGTAGGGAGCCACTTGCGGTGATTATCGGCCATGAAGAGCTTGCTATTGAGCCAGAGAATTTCCCACAAACACCGGGGCTTGTTATTAACAAGTTACTGAAAAAGACGGGTAAATCATTAGCGGACATTGATGTCATTGAAATTAATGAAGCCTTTGCAGCAGTAGCTCTTGTTAGCAAGCAACTGGCAGATTTAGATGCTGAAAAGATCAATGTTAACGGCGGTGCAGTAGCATTAGGTCATCCGATTGGAGCATCTGGAGCACGCATTATTTTAACACTTGCACATGAATTAAAGCGCCGTGGCGGTGGTATCGGAATTGCTGCTATCTGCTCAGGCGGAGGGCAAGGCGATGCGATTATGATCGAAGTACCAAAAACAGGGGGACATGAATGATGGGTATTCAAAAGGTAATGGTTATTGGTGCAGGACAAATGGGCTCTGGCATTGCACAAGTTTGTGCACAAGCTGGCTATGATGTCAAACTGAACGATATGAAGCAAGAATTTTTCGAGCGCGGTTTAGGGGTGATTACGAAAAACCTGACACGTGATGTCGAAAAGGGTCGTAAAACTGAGGATGAGAAGGTGGCTATTCTAGGTCGCATTAGTATGTCACTAGATTTACAGGATGCTAGTGATGTAGATATTATCATCGAGGCCGCTGTGGAAAATATGGAAGTGAAGCAATCCATCTTTAAGCAAATTGATCAGATTGCACCGGCACATGCCATTTTAGCTACGAATACATCATCTTTACCAATTACGGAAATTGCCGCTGTTACAAATCGTCCAGAGCAAGTAATCGGTATGCACTTTATGAATCCTGTACCTGTTATGAAACTTGTGGAGATTATTAGAGGGCTAGCTACAAGTGATGAAGTCTACAAAGCCGTTGAAGACATGACAGTAAAATTATCGAAAACACCAGTGGAAGTAAATGACTTCCCAGGTTTTATTTCAAATCGTATTTTACTACCAATGATCAATGAAGCCATCTATGCACTGTATGAGGGTGTAGCATCGAAGGAAGCCATTGATGATGTGATGAAGCTTGGTATGAATCATCCAATGGGGCCTTTAACTTTAGCAGACTTTATTGGTCTTGATACATGTCTATCCATCATGGAGATCTTACATGAGGGCTTAGGTGATAGTAAGTACAGACCTTGTCCATTGCTACGTAAATATGTGGCAGCAGGCTGGCTAGGTAAAAAATCAGGAAGAGGCTTTTACGTTTACGAATAATCCTATGGGGATGGGGCGATTCAAACGAAATGGAATGATACGGGACAACATTTAGGGGTGACATTATAGATGCAATTACGATTTACAGATGAACAAATAATGATGCGTGATATGGTTCGAAGTTTTGCTCAAGAAAAGATTGAACCGTGGGTAGAGCGTATGGAAGCAGGCGAGTTTCCACGTGAGCTACTTACGCAAATGGGAGAATTAGGTTTAATGGGGATAACAACCCCAGAAGAATTAGGCGGCTCTGCGATGGATTTTACATCGTACATAATTGCTATAAATGAACTATCGAAAGTTAGTGCAGTAATGGGTGTTATTTTATCTGTACATACTTCGGTAGGAACAAACCCTATTATTTATTTTGGTAACGATGAACAGAAGAAACGTTATGTTCCAAAGCTTGCTGCAGGTGAATATTTAGGAGCATTTTGTTTAACAGAGCCTAGCGCAGGTTCTGATGCGGGCTCTCTGCAATCGAAAGCGGTGCGAGACGGGGATGAATATGTCATCAATGGTTCCAAGGTGTTTATTACAAATGGTGGAGAAGCAGATGTATATATTGTCTTTGCATCAACAGATCCTACTGCAAAAACACGCGGTATTTCAGCATTTATTGTGGAAAAGGGAACACCAGGCTTAATCATAGGGAAAGATGAACATAAAATGGGCTTACATGGTTCACGTACAGTCCAATTAACATTTGATAACTGTCGTATTCCAGCTGCAAACCTTCTTGGGGAGGAAGGGGAAGGCTTTAAAATTGCGATGGCTAACTTAGATGTAGGACGTATTGGCATTGCTGCACAATCTTTAGGCATTGCTGAAGCAGCGCTAGAAGCAGCTACTGCTTATGCCAAAGAGCGTGTTCAATTTGGCAAACCTATTGCCGCGCAACAAGGGGTTGGCTTTAAGCTTGCTGATATGGCGACTGCTGTAGAATCAGCAAAATTACTAGTATATCGTGCAGCGGATCTACGCTCAAAAGGGTTGCCGTGCGGAGCAGAGGCTTCCATGGCAAAACTCTTTGCCTCACGCACAGCCGTACAAACGGCAATCGAGGCGGTACAGATTTTTGGTGGTTATGGCTATACAGAAGACTACCCAGTAGAGCGTTATTTCCGTGATGCGAAGGTGACAGAAATATACGAGGGTACAAGCGAAATTCAAAAGCTAGTCATTAGTAAACATTTACTTAAATAAGTCTTATGTTATGTGGTCGAAGTTGATTTTTTACGGACGATGTCAAATGCCCAGGGAAAACCGTCAATTGCTCAGGGCCGCCCCGGTGAACTGCTCGGGCCCCGCGTGAAACTGCTCGGGCCAAGCGACAAATCGCTCGGATCCCGCGTGAAACTGCTCGGGTCAAGCGACAAATCGCTCGAATCCCGCGTGAAACTGCTCGGGTCAAGCGACAAATCGCTCGGGTCCCGCGTGAAACTGCTCGGGTCAAGCGACAAATCGCTCGGGTCCCGCGTGAAACTGCTCGGGTCAAGCAACAAATCGCTCGGGTCCCGCGGTGAACTGCTCAGGTCAAGCGACAAATCGCTCGGGTCCCGAGTGAAACTGCTCGGGTCAAGCGACAAATTGCTCGGATCCCGCGTGAAACTGCTCAGGTCAAGCGACAAATCGCTCGGGTCCCCAAGCAAACTAGGCAATAACCACGAAAACGATATCAAATATAAAAATCAACAGTTTAGCAAGAACAGAGTCTAATTAAAAAGGGGAAATGGACAATGAACTTTCAATTAACAGAAGAGCATGAACAATTACGTGAAATGATTCGTGATTTTGCTATTAATGAAGTGGCACCGACAGCAGCGGAACGTGACGAGAATGAAGAGTTTGATCGTGCAATTTTCGATAAAATGGCGGAGCTAGGCTTAACAGGTATTCCATGGCCAGAAGAATACGGTGGTGCAGGCTTTGATTATCTTGCATATGTTATTGCTGTAGAAGAATTATCACGTGTATGTGCTTCAACAGGGGTAACTTTATCAGCACATACTTCGCTTGCTGGTTGGCCGATTTATAAATTCGGTAATGAAGAACAAAAACAAAAATACCTTCGTCCAATGGCAGAAGGTAAACATATCGGTGCATATGGCTTAACAGAGCCAGGGTCAGGTTCTGATGCTGGTGGCATGAAAACGTATGCGAAACTTGACGGTGATGATTATATTTTAAATGGCTCGAAAATCTTCATTACGAATGGTGGAGTAGCAGATACATATGTTGTATTTGCAGTAACGGATCCAGAAGCTAAACATGGCACAACTGCTTTTATCGTTGAAGCAGGCTTTGAAGGTTTCTCCGTAGGGAAGAAGGAGAAAAAACTAGGGATTCGTTCATCTCCTACAACTGAAATTATTTTTGATAACTGTCGCGTTCCAAAAGAAAACATGCTTGGAGCTGAGGGAGAAGGCTTCAAAATTGCGATGACAACACTTGATGGAGGACGTAACGGTATTGCGGCTCAAGCTGTAGGTATTGCACAAGGGGCATTGGATGCAGCAATTGAATACGGTAAAGAACGTGTACAATTTGGTAAACCGATTACTGCTAACCAAGGTGTATCTTTTAAACTAGCGGATATGGCAACTCAAATTGAAGCATCTCGACTGCTGACATACCAAGCGGCTTGGTTAGAATCAAATGGCCTACCTTATGGTAAAGCATCTGCAATGGCGAAATTAATGGCTGGCGATACTGCGATGAGTGCAACGACTGAGGCGGTTCAAATCTTTGGTGGATATGGTTATACAAAAGATTATCCAGTTGAGCGCTTCATGCGTGATGCAAAAATTACACAAATTTACGAAGGTACGCAAGAGATTCAACGTCTTGTAATCTCTCGTATGTTGACAAAATAACGTATGACAGAAAGAGATAAAAGACCCCAAGTACAGTCAACGGTAAAAGATGAAAATCTCATCGCCATTCGTCGAGAACAAATGATAGAGGGAGCCATTAAACTATTTAAAGAAAAAGGATTTCATCGTGCCACGACGAGAGAAATCGCAAAAGCTGCAGGTTTTAGTATCGGTACATTATATGAGTATATTCGTACAAAAGAAGATGTCCTGTATCTAGTATGTGATAGTATTTATCACCATGCGATGGAGAGACTTTCAAGTTATGAGATTAAGGCAGGAACTATAGAAGAGTTAAAAGAAATGATTCGAGAGTATTTCTTGCAAATTGATAGTATGGTTGATGAGCTGACAATCATGTATCAGGAAACTAAAACATTGTCAAAAGAAGCACAGCGTTACGTATTTAGTAAGGAATTTGAAATGGTTGCTACTTTTGAGCGATTACTAAAACGCTGTGTGCAGTCAGGTGAAATAACGATGACGGATAAACAAATCCATTTGGCAGCAAATAACTTAGTTGTTTCTGGACAAAGCTGGGCATTCCGTAAATGGGCGCTCCACCGTCAGCACTCTATTGACGAATTTATTGAAATGCAAACAACATTGTTTATTTCAGGCATAAAGGGGTTCTAATACGTTCCGTTAAGGGGTTGTCGGTAATTGCATAGAGCGACATTGCAATTGCCGACTTTTTTTATGAATTGAAGCTTTTTATTTAACACAAAGGTGTAATTGATTAAGGGGAGAAAGTGGGGATTTCATATGACAAAGGTAGAAGTATATCGTCCAAAAAATCACGTACGTTTTGTTACAGCATCGAGTCTTTTTGATGGGCATGATGCTTCGGTTAACATTATGCGACGTATTTTACAATCAAGCGGTGTAGAGGTAATCCATTTAGGACATAACCGCTCCGTGGAAGAAGTCGTAAATGCTGCGATTCAAGAGGATGCTCAAGGCATTGCGGTATCTTCTTATCAAGGCGGACATATGGAATACTTTAAATATATGTATGATTTGTTGCGTGAAAAAGGAGCGCCACATATTAAAATTTATGGTGGCGGTGGTGGTGTAATTTTACCACGTGAAATTAAAGAGCTACATGCTTATGGGATTGCAGGAATTTTCTCGCCGGAAGATGGTCGTGTCTTAGGTTTACAAGGGATGATTAATGAGAAAATTAAAGGGACTGATTTCCCAACTGCTACGGGTAATTATCAAGAAAAGCTTGATGCTGTAACGACAGATACACCCGAAATTTTAGCGAATTTAATAACTGCTGCAGAGTCGAATGACGATGAGGAAACGAATAAGATGCTAGAAGAAGCTCGCAAACGCTCAAAAGGGACACCTGTCTTAGGTATTACAGGAACTGGTGGTGCGGGTAAATCTTCCTTAACGGATGAATTAATTCGTCGTTTCTTAAAAGAATTCCCAGATAAACGGGTAGCGATTCTTTCAGTCGATCCGACAAAGCAAAAAACAGGTGGGGCTTTACTTGGTGACCGAATTCGTATGAATGCGATTTTCAATAATCGAGTATATATGCGTAGTTTAGCAACCCGTGGATCTCGTACAGAGCTTTCTGCTTCTATTGGGGACGTACTAAATGTAGTGAAAGTAGCGGGCTATGATTTAATCATTGTAGAAACAAGTGGTATTGGTCAAGGTGATGCGGAAATTACGAAATATACGGATTTATCCATGTACGTTATGACAAGTGAGTTTGGTGCTCCGACACAGCTTGAAAAAATTGACATGATTGATTTTGCAGATGTGATTGCCATCAATAAATTTGAACGTAAAGGCTCTGAGGATGCGCTACGCCAAGTGCAGAAGCAATACCAACGTTCGCGAGAGCTTTGGGATGAATCAATCGATAATATGCCTGTTTACGGTACGATTGCAAGTCAATTTAATGATAAAGGAACGAATGCTTTATTTGCTGCATTAGTAAATATCATTAATAAGAATACAGGAAGTAACTGGGAAACGGGTTATGAGCAATTTGCGAAAACCCAGAAGCAGGATGTTATTATTCCAAACGATCGTCGTTATTATTTACGAGAAATTACGGATACTGTGCGTGGCTATCACAAAAAATCAGAGCAGCAAGTTGGATTTGCTCGCCGTCTATTCCAATTAGAAGGAGCTATTGCAGCGGTTAAGGAAAAAGCGCCAAATGATGCACTTATCGCATCTCTTACTTCTTTAGTAGAAGGTGTCAGAGATGAATTAACGGCTGAGTCCAAACGTATTTTAGATAATTGGCAAGCTTTAAAAGAAGCGTATGCTGGGGACGAATTTGTAACGAAAGTTCGTGATAAAGAAATTCGTACGATTTTAAAGACAACAAGCCTATCTGGTACAAAAATCCCTAAAGTGGCCTTGCCGAAATTCGTAGATTACGGTGAAATTTTACGTTGGGTTTATAGAGAAAATGTACCTGGCGAATTCCCATTTACTGCAGGGGTATTCCAATTTAAACGTGAAGGTGAAGATCCGAAGCGACAATTTGCTGGTGAGGGTACACCTGAGCGTACAAATAAACGATTCCATTATTTATCAAAGGATGATGATGCAAAACGTTTATCAACAGCATTTGATTCGGTAACGCTATACGGTGAGGATCCAGATTACCGACCAGATATTTATGGTAAGGTTGGAGAATCGGGTGTATCCATTTGTACGCTAGAGGATATGAAAAAGCTTTATGCAGGCTTTGATTTATGTGCACCATCAACTTCAGTATCGATGACAATTAACGGTCCAGCACCGATTATTTTGGCGATGTTCATGAATTCGGCTATTGATCAGCAAGTGAAACTACGTGAGAAAGAACTTAGTCGACCTTTGACAGTTGAAGAATTTATGGAGACACGAGAGAAAACATTACAGGTCGTGCGTGGAACGGTGCAAGCAGATATTTTAAAAGAAGATCAAGGGCAAAACACATGTATTTTCTCAACAGAGTTTGCGTTACGTATGATGGGAGATATTCAGCAATACTTTATTGATCATAAAGTGCGTAATTACTACTCAGTATCTATTTCTGGTTACCATATTGCTGAAGCTGGAGCGAACCCAATTTCACAGTTGGCCTTTACATTAGCAAATGGCTTTACGTATGTGGAATATTATTTAAGTCGTGGAATGAATATTGATGATTTTGCGCCAAATCTATCATTCTTCTTCTCTAACGGACTTGACCCAGAGTACACAGTTATTGGACGTGTAGCACGTCGTATTTGGGCAGTTATTATGCGCGATAAGTATGGCGCTAATGAACGTGCACAAAAACTAAAATATCATATCCAAACATCTGGACGTAGTTTGCATGCACAGGAGATCGATTTTAATGATATCCGCACAACGTTACAGGCATTAATGGCTTTACAGGATAATTGTAATTCATTGCATACAAATGCATATGATGAAGCAATTACAACGCCTACGGAAGAATCTGTACGTCGCGCAATGGCCATTCAAATGATTATTACGAAGGAACATGGCTTAGCGAAAAATGAAAACCCATTACAAGGTGCATTTATTGTGGAAGAATTAACGGACCTTGTAGAAGAAGCGGTACTAGAAGAGTTCGATCGTATCAATGATCGTGGTGGCGTGCTAGGTGCAATGGAAACACAATATCAGCGCGGTAAGATTCAAGAGGAATCCATGTACTACGAAATGCTAAAACATTCGGGTGAGTTACCAATCATTGGTGTAAACACATACTTAAATCCGAACCCACCTTCAGAGGACGAAATTGATAATATGGAAATTGCGCGTGCATCAACGGAAGAAAAAGAGACACAAATTCATAATTTACATGCCTTCTGGAAGCAACATGAAAGTGAAGCGGAAGCGGCAATTGCTCGTTTACAACAAGTAGCTGTAAACAATGGCAATATTTTCGCGGAGCTTATGGAAACCGTAAAAGTAGCTAGCTTAGGGCAAATCACGAATGCTTTATATGAAGTAGGCGGACAATATCGTCGTAATATGTAAATCGTAAACGTGCATATATTCTATTTTATACAAAATGCTTCTGTATTTTTAAGTGTCTAGTCTTAGGATTAGGCACTTTTTTTTAATTCCGTTATAATAGAAATGTAAAAAAAGGGGAGGCGCAGTAGTTGATGAAATCAGGTATTCACTACATTATTATTTTAGCTTTAGTGCTAGGAGTTATTTTCCTTTATGATAAGCAATTTGGCGCTATTCCGATATTATTATTATCTGTCTATTTGTTTTACTTTGGGATAAAAAAAATGCGTGATATAAAAAACCAATAATTGAAGCTAGCAATGAGGATAAAACTTTGTATATAATGGGTATTATGCTTATGATATGGAAAGTTACTTTTGTGCGGCCTTTTTTGCTGCACTCCGAAAATAAAGCAATATAATTTTAAAACGTCCATTGTGATGAGGGAAAGGAAGTGCACGAATGAATTTTCGTGAAATGACAAAGGAACAATTAACGGAAGAATCGTTAATTAACTTAGCTTATGCAATTTTAAATGAAAAACGTGCCTCAGTGTCTTTTAATGACTTATTAACAATACTTCAAGAATTTACAGGCTATAGCGATGAAGAAATGAAAGCTCGCCTACTACAATTTTACACAGATTTAAATGTAGATGGCCGCTTCTTATTTAATCAGGAGGCTGGTTGGGGCTTACGTGAATGGTATAAAGTTGAACAAATCGAAGAAGAAACAGCTCCTTCTGTTAAAACTCATAAGAAAAAATCTAAAGCTGCCCTTGAAGATGAAGAAGATTTAGAAGAAGATTTAGAAGAAGAAGATATTGACTTTGATGAAGACTATGAAGAATTCGTTGAAGAAGATGAGCTAGATGAAGATAATGATAAAGAAGATATTGATTTTGAAGAAGAAGAAGATATAGAAGACATCGATGAGGAAATCGATGAAGACTTTGTTGATGAAGATGAAGATGAATTTGAAGACGAAGAGGAAGAAAACTAACTTATTTCAGCAAACATCTGTTGAAATAAGTTAGAAGCCTCTGGCGGATGTCACGGAAATCGGAAAGGAGTTCTTTGTGCATGTACAAAGCCGATTTCGGACGCAATTATGCCGAGGCATAATTGATGATAATGACTCTTTGAATTTTCTTTCTTTTATACTTGTAGTAAAAAATCTTGACTTCTATCGCGGTTACGTTTAATCTTTTACTTGGGCTCCTTAATTAAAGGAGAAAGACCGTGTATGTAATACGCTCCCCCTGCAAACCTATGCAGGAGGGGCGTTTTTTTTGTTTTTTTAACTTTATTTAGTTTACTCTCCCAAGCTTATTGCTACAGAAATGAATATAAATGTTCTAAATCATTCATGATGTATAGTAATCAGTGACTGAATAAATGTTAAAGAAAAGAAAGTAGAAAAGAGATAGAAACGATTACAGCTTCGAATCGACTACAATTTTGTAGGCATTCTCGGCTTTTCTTATTTTAGGGATAAGAAATATCAATTTTCTTATCCTGTCGAGACATTTGCATCGTTTTAGCATAGGGACGTGAATGCACTTTTCTTACTAGCAATTTCTAGTACAACATAAGGAGGAATTTTTTCATGACGAAGTATATTTTTGTAACAGGTGGGGTTGTATCATCACTTGGAAAAGGGATTGTAGCTGCATCTCTAGGTCGTTTATTAAAAAATCGTGGATTAGAAGTAACGATTCAAAAATTTGACCCATATATCAATATTGACCCAGGTACAATGAGTCCTTATCAACATGGTGAGGTTTTCGTAACAGATGATGGCGCTGAAGCTGACTTAGACTTAGGTCACTACGAACGTTTCATTGATATTAACCTAGGAAAACATTCTACTGTAACTTCAGGTCGTGTTTATCAGTCTGTATTACAAAAAGAACGCCGTGGTGATTACAACGGTGGAACAGTACAAGTAATTCCTCACATTACAAATGAAATCAAAGATCGTATTCAACGAGCTGGTCGTGAAACAAATGCAGACGTTGTTATTACTGAAGTAGGCGGAACAGTGGGAGACATTGAATCACTGCCATTCCTTGAAGCGATTCGCCAAATGAAAACAAATTTAGGCCATAACAATGTAATGTATGTTCATTGTACGCTTATTCCTTATATTAAAGCTGCGGGTGAGCTTAAAACAAAGCCAACTCAGCACTCTGTAAAAGAATTACGTTCTTTAGGTATTCAACCAAATATTATCGTTGTGCGCACAGAGCAAGAAGTACCTCAGGATATGAAAGAAAAACTAGCTTTATTCTGTGATGTTCAGCCACACGAAATTATTGAATCTCGCGATGCAGAACATTTATATGAAGTACCATTAAATCTTCATGCACAAGATTTCGATGATATTGTTCTTGACCATTTTGGCATTGAAGCTCCAGAGGCGGATATGGAAGAATGGCGTGAGCTTGTAGCAAAAGTGAAGAGCTTACCAAATAAACGAAAAGTAGCATTAGTAGGTAAATATGTAGAATTACAAGATGCTTACATTTCTGTTGTAGAGGCATTAAAACATGCAGGCTATGCATTTAATTCTGATATTGAGATTGACTGGATTAATGCTGAACATGTAGATGCTGACAATGTAGCTACTCTATTAAAAGGTGCTGACGCAATTTTAGTTCCAGGTGGCTTTGGTGATCGTGGAGTTGAAGGTAAAATTTTAGCGACACAATATGCTCGTGAAAATGATGTACCATTCTTAGGTATTTGCCTAGGTATGCAACTTGCAACAATTGAATTTGCTCGTAACGTACTTGGTTTACAAGGAGCACATTCTACAGAGCTTGATGCAAATACAGAATATCCTATTATCGACTTCCTACCAGATCAAAACGACAGTGTAGACATCGGTGGTACATTACGTTTAGGTTTATATCCATGTAAGTTAAAAGATGGCTCAAAGGCAAGTCAAGCCTATGGTAAAGAGCTTGTTTATGAACGCCACCGCCATCGTTATGAATTTAACAATGAATATCGTGAAGCAATGGAAGCAGCAGGCCTTATCTTCTCAGGTACAAGCCCCGATGGCAAATTAGTGGAAATTATCGAGTTACCAGAAAAGAATTTCTTCGTAGCATGCCAATTCCACCCTGAACTTGTATCACGTCCAAACCGTCCACAACCATTGTTCCGTGATTTTATCGGAGCAACATTCAAATAATGAAAAAAGAGTTGTCTCAAGCACTGAGACAACTCTTTTTGTTCTCCGGCAAAACGAGATTATTCCGATAAATCTTCAAAGTATTCCTATATAAAAAGAGTTGTCTCAAACGCTGAGACAACTCTTTTTTGTTTTCCGGTAAAACGAGATTATTCCGATAAAAGTTAAAATTGTTCTGATAAAACGAGGGAATGTTCCGATAAAAGCTAAAATTATTCCGATAAAACGAGAAAATATTCCGATAAATCTTCAATGTATTCCTATATAAAAAGAGTTGTCTCAAACGCAGAGACAACTCTTTTTATAGATTCTTTATAACTCTTCGTCATCAAGACCAAGCATTTCATCATACGCAATTTTTACTGCTTCATAAACAAAAAGGGCAGCAATAGCATGTGGCACAACTATGCGCTCTCCTAAATCGTTCGGTAATAAACCACCACGTATGCGTGTAGAAATATACGTATACGCTAAATCTGCTAGTGGGTTTTCAGAATCCGCTACTTCGCTAGCAACTGCTGCAAACGGAATAAAATTGTTATTGAGTTGTTGTGCTAAAGCTAATGCTTCTTCATCATGTGCACTCCGTGTGAAAATGAATACACGATCAGCTTCCGTTATCATTGTATCCTTTGTCCACGGTACTAGTTTGCTAAAACGTTCAACTGCATGACATGCATTTAATTCGACAACTTGCATTTCACCAAAGCATGCGAAATAGACGTTACCTTCACCAATACCTGCTTGTGCAAGTAATCGTGCTGTTTCTTCGATAGCTTCCTCTTCATTTTGTGTTATTCTTTGTAATAATCCACTAAGTTGTGTTGTTAGAATTTTTGACATGGTCCCACCTCAATCAATATTATATGTTTGAAAAGAGCATAAAGCAAAAGTAGATAATTTATAATACTAGAAGGTATTAAGCTATTGAAGGAGAATAATACATAATATAGGAAGTTTTTTTTTGCAAGAATAATAACTCAAAAAGGGCGGAATGAAATGTGAAACGATTACTAATTGTTGATGATCAACCTGGAATTCGTTTGCTTTTAAATGAAGTGTTGAAAAAAGAAGGTTATGTTACATACTTAGCTGCAAATGGTACTGAAGCACTGCGATATGCAGAAGAAGAAATGGATTGTGTCCTATTAGATATGAAAATTCCGGGGATGGATGGTATTGAAATTTTAAAGCGCTTAAAAGAGAAGTGGCCACAACTTCCAGTATTCATGATGACTGCTTATGGTGAACTGGATGTTGTACAGGAAGCATTAGATTTAGGCGCAATTCGATATTTTACTAAGCCTTTTGATATTTTTGAAGTGCGTGATGAGGTTAATAAAACATTACAGGTTTAGATGAACAGGCAGTGGTTAACACCGCCTGTTTTTCATGGTTATTATACGATTAGTAGAAGTTTTCTACCGTTTCACTTTCATTTTGCTTCCACAATAAATGGCTCATCACTATAACGTGTGGTTGGTTTCCGTTCCAACTGGGCGCTTTCCGATGAGCCGCTTTTATTTTTCTGCAGCGCAATGATAGCGACACAAATCTTTAATGAGCTGCAGTTTTGAGATTTATCGAGAACTTTTGATTGTTTATCGACCAACTTTATCGATTTATCCACCAACTTTTTAAATTTATCACCCAACTTTTTTAATTTATCGACCAACTTTCGAAAAATATCGACATCTACCTTCATGCAACACTATCTGACCGCATGGGGGCTTGAACCTCCGTTACGTTGCACTACATTACGGTTGGACACTGCCGCTTCGTTGCACTTCGCTTTCGTACAGAAAAGAAGACGCTGTCGCTACGTTGCTCTTCGCTTTCGCGTAACCTCCGTTACGTTGCACTACACTACGGTTGGACACTGTCGCTCCGTTCCACTTCGCTTTCGTGTAGAAAATAACAGCCCCTGCTTTTCAGGGGCTGTTATTTTTGCTATGATTAAATAGCATATTTATGTAGAAAGAATAGTCCTATAGAGGAGGATTTTTAGTATGGCATTAGTATCTATGAAAGAGATGTTAATTAAAGCAAAGGGAGAAGGTTATGCAGTTGGTCAGTTCAACATCAACAACCTTGAGTGGACTCAAGCAATTTTACAAGCAGCAGAAGAAGAAAAATCTCCAGTTATTCTAGGCGTTTCAGAAGGCGCAGGTAAATATATGGGCGGATTTATCTCCGTTGTACACATGGTAAAAGGTTTAATGGAATCTTATGGCACTACAGTACCAGTAGCTATTCATCTTGACCATGGTTCAAGCTTTGAAAAATGTAAAGAAGCGATTGACGCTGGCTTCACTTCAGTTATGATTGATGCATCTCATCATCCATTCGAAGAAAACATTGCAATTACATCTAAAGTGGTTGAATACGCTCATTCTAAGAATGTTTCTGTTGAAGCAGAGCTTGGTACAGTTGGTGGAGACGAGGATGGCGTAATCGGTGGTATTATGTACGCTGATCCAGAAGAATGCCGTAAAATGGTTGAGTTAACAGATATCGATTGCTTAGCACCAGCTCTTGGCTCTGTACATGGTCCTTACAAAGGAGAACCAAATTTAGGCTTTAAAGAAATGGAAGAAATCTCTAACTTAGCTGACCTTCCATTAGTATTACATGGTGGTACAGGTATCCCAACAAAAGATATCCAACGTTCAATTTCATTAGGTACAGCAAAAATTAACGTTAATACTGAAAATCAAATTGCTGCAACAAAAGTAATCCGCGAAATTCTTGATAACGATAAAGTTGTTTATGATCCTCGTAAATTCCTTGCTCCAGCACGTGAAGCGATTAAAACAACTGTAGTTGGGAAAATCCGCGAATTCGGCAGTGCACAAAAAGCATAATTTTTGCATTTAATAAGTTAAAAAAGTATAGATGACTACACATAATAAGAGAAGCGTTGATGCTGTTATCGACCTTCTCTTGTTTTTGAAATAAAAAATTTTCGGCAAATATTCAATTATAAGGCTCATCATTAAAGTTGAGGATGACATTTATTAAACGTATGTCGTGTGAATAAGTTGATTGGAGTGAAGACTGAATGCATCCAGAAAAACGCTCAGTCAGAACGGAAATTAACCTTAAGCATGATGATGAACCTAAAAAGTGATCAGGAGGGAATATTATGAAATTTTTCATTGATACAGCAAATTTCGAAGAGATTAAAGAAGCACACGCATGGGGTATTTTATCAGGCGTTACAACAAACCCATCATTAGTTGCTAAAGAAGAGAATGTTTCTTTCCATGATCGACTTCGTGAAATCTCAGAGCTTGTAGACGGCTCAGTGAGTGGGGAAGTAATTGCTCTTGATGCAGAAGGTATGATTAAAGAAGGCTTAGAATTAGCTGCTATTGCTCCAAATATTACAGTTAAATTACCAATGACTCCAGCTGGTTTAGAGGCGTGTCGCTTCTTTGCGGACAAAGGTATTAAAACGAACGTAACATTAATCTTTAGTGCAAACCAAGCATTAATGGCTGCTCGTGCGGGTGCAACATATGTATCACCGTTCATCGGTCGTTTAGATGATATGGGTCAAAATGGTGTAGAGCTAATCGAAACAATTGCAGATATTTTCACAATTCATAATATCGACACGCAAATTATCGCTGCATCTATTCGTCATCCGCAGCATGTAACGGCGGCAGCACTTGCTGGTGCACATATTTCAACTACTCCATTTAAAGTGTTAAAGCAACTTTTCAACCATCCATTAACGGAAAAAGGAATTGAAGGATTTTTAGCGGATTGGAATAAGAGAAAAGGCGAATAATAAGATTATATAGTGAGCCATTCGCAAAAAAATATTACTTTCCAATCATGAGGGAGAACGCAAAATGGATGTTTATAAAATTACAGGCGAAAATCGTCTGCAGGGTACAATTAAAGTTAGTGGTGCAAAAAATAGTGCGGTCGCCTTAATTCCGGCATCAATTTTGGCGAACTCTCCAGTGACAATTGGAGGTTTACCAGAAATTTCTGATGCGTGGACATTAAAGGCTTTATTAGAGGAAATTGGTGGGGAAGTTTCATTTGAGGATGGCACAATGACAATTGATCCAACGGACATGATTGCGTTGCCATTACCAAACGGCAACGTGAAAAAGCTTCGTGCCTCCTATTACTTAATGGGCGCTATGCTAGGTCGCTTTAAAAAAGCTGTGATCGGTTTGCCTGGAGGCTGCTTCTTAGGTCCGCGTCCTATTGATCAACATATAAAAGGCTTTGAGGCATTAGGTGCAAAAATCACTAATGAGCATGGAGCAATTTATTTACGCGCTGATGAATTAATTGGTGCAAAAATATATTTAGACGTTGCCAGTGTTGGAGCAACAATTAATATTATGCTAGCTGCTGTCCTTGCAAAGGGACGTACAGTTATTGAAAATGCAGCGAAAGAGCCAGAAATTATTGATGTGGCAACTCTTCTCACTAACATGGGTGCTAATATTAAAGGCGCAGGTACGAGTGTTATTCGAATTGAAGGTGTTGAGGAGCTTCATGGTACGGAGCATACGATTATTCCGGATCGCATTGAAGCTGCCACGTTTATGATTATGGCTGCTGCTTTAGGTGAAGGCGTTACGATCGATAATGTTATTCCACTGCATTTAGAGGCGATTACTGCGAAGCTTCGTGAAATGGGTGTGAAGATTGATATCGGTGAAGAAAGTATTTTTGTGCCAAAAACGGATCTCTCCACATTGCATGCAGTTGATGTTAAAACATTAGTGTATCCGGGGTTCCCAACGGATATTCAGCAGCCACTTGCTGTATTAATGTCTCAGACATTTGGTTCCTCAAAGGTAACAGATACAATCTATACAGCTCGCTTTAAGCATATTGATGAACTTCGTCGTATGAATGCCAATGCACGTGTTGAAGGAAATACAGCTATTATTACAGGTCCTAGTAAATTACAGGGCTCAACTGTAACAGCTACTGATCTTCGTGCTGGTGCCGCATTAGTATTAGCAGGCCTTTTAGCTGAAGGCGAAACAGAAATTCATGATATCTATCATATTGAGCGCGGCTATAGCTCACTTATTGAGAAATTACGTGATTTAGGCGCTAATATTCGACGTGAAACAATAATGGCACGCGTAGCAGAGGCGAAGGAATAATGAGAGCTAAAAGTTTTGAACTAACTATGTTACAATAGAGGTAATTTGAATGTTTCGGTGAAGAAGTATGCCGATAACGGGAGGCAAATAGAACAATGGAACGTAGTTTATCGATGGAAGTAGTCCGAGTAACAGAGGCAGCAGCAATCGCATCCGGGAAATGGATGGGTCGCGGTTTGAAAATTGAGGCAGATGATGCAGCAACGACAGCGATGCGCGTAATGTTCGATACAATTCCAATGCATGCTACAGTAGTGATTGGTGAAGGCGAAATGGATGAAGCACCAATGCTTTATATTGGTGAAGAGCTTGGCTTGCGTAATGGAGGTCCTAAAGTAGATATCGCAGTTGACCCATTAGAAGGTACAAATATTGTAGCGAAGGGTACAAATGGTGCAATGACAGTTCTTGCCATTGCAGATAAGGGTAATCTGTTAAATGCACCAGATATGTACATGGAGAAAATTGCAGTAGGACCTGAAGCGGCAGGAAAGGTCGATATTAATGCTTCTGTTACGTATAATTTATTACAGGTAGCAAAAGCTAAAAATAAAGATATTTCAGATGTAGTAGCTACTCTTTTAGATCGACCACGTCACCAAGCGATTGTTGATGAAATCCGAGAAGCTGGCGCGCGTATTAAATTTATTCAAGATGGCGACGTTGGGGCAGCTATCAATACTGCTTTTGATGAAACCGGCATTGATATTATGTTTGGTACAGGCGGTGCTCCAGAAGGTGTTATTTCAGCTGTTGCATTAAAATGTTTAGGTGGAGACTTCCAAGCGAAACTAGTACCAGAAGATGAGGAACAGTTAGAGCGCTGCAAAAAAATGGGCGTAGACGTAGATAAAGTTCTTCATTTAGATGACCTAGTTAAAGGTGACGATGCTATTTTTGCAGCGACAGCTGTAACAGATTGCGAGCTATTAAAAGGTGTTCAGTATAAAGGAGCCTACGCATTAACACATTCCGTTGTTATGCGAGCTAAATCTGGAACTGTGCGTTTTGTAGAAGGTCGTCACGCTCTTGATAAAAAACCTAGCTATTAATAAATTTTTCTTCTAAAATATACCTAGTGCATCTTTTTGCGCTAGGTACCTTCTTCTAAAAAATTAAACCATCCCATAGTTTTAAAAACTTCTATGATAACCCCAAAAATTGCATTATATTTTGAAAAAGACTGGAGTTGTGCATATGTCTGCATTGACAATCGCTCAATTAGAAAACATGACGTTAAAAGAGCTTTACGCCCTTGCACGCCAATATAAAATTTCATATTATAGCAAGCTAACGAAAAAAGAATTAATATTTGCTATTTTGAAAACGCGTTCAGAGCAAGAGGGCTATTTCTTTATGGAAGGCGTACTAGAAATTGTTTCGCAAGAGGGCTTTGGCTTCCTTCGACCAATTAACTACTCTCCAAGTAAAGAAGATATTTATATTTCTGCTTCTCAGATTCGTCGTTTTGATCTACGAAATGGGGACAAGGTGTCTGGTAAGGTGCGTCCACCTAAAGAAAACGAACGCTATTATGGACTACTACAAGTGGATGCTGTTAACGGCGAAGACCCAGAAGTGGCAAAGGAACGTGTGCATTTTCCTGCATTAACGCCTTTATATCCTGATCGACAAATTAAACTTGAAACAACACAGCGCAATTTATCGACACGTATTATGGATTTAGTGGCACCTGTAGGCTTTGGTCAACGTGGATTAATCGTTGCACCACCAAAAGCAGGGAAAACATCGTTATTAAAAGAAATAGCGAATGCCATTACAACAAATTATCCTGACGCAGAGTTAATTGTATTACTTATTGACGAACGCCCTGAGGAAGTAACTGATATTGAACGTTCTGTGAATGCAGATGTAGTGAGTTCGACTTTCGATGAGGTTCCAGAAAATCATGTGAAAGTTGCAGAAATTGTGTTAGAACGTGCACGCCGCTTAGTTGAGCATAAACGTGACGTTATTATTTTAATGGACTCTATTACACGTTTAGCGCGCGCTTATAACTTAGTTATTCCTCCGAGCGGTCGTACGCTTTCAGGTGGTATTGATCCTGCTGCGTTCCATAGACCAAAACGATTCTTCGGTTCGGCACGTAATATTGAAGAAGGCGGTAGCTTAACAATTTTAGCAACAGCTTTAGTGGATACAGGGTCTCGTATGGATGAGGTCATTTATGAAGAATTTAAAGGAACAGGTAATTTAGAGCTTCATCTTGATCGCCAATTGGCAGAGCGCCGTATTTTCCCTGCGCTTGATATCCGTCGTTCAGGTACACGTAAGGAAGAGCTTCTGCTTGAGCCTGAGCAACTTGAAAAGCTGTGGGCGATTCGTAAAACATTCTCAGACGCACCAGATTTCGCGGAGCGCTTCATGAAAAAATTACGTACAACAAAATCAAATGAAGAATTCTTTGAAAAGTTAAATGAAGATATGAAAAAGGCTACTAAAGGTAAGGGCCTACTATAAACATGAATCACCATTGACTAGCAATAGTTGATGGTGATTTTTATCTATTTTCTGTTTGAGAATATTTACTATTGGATCATCTCCCTATTAAGGCTAGGCGACTCCTTAGAGATTAGCCTCACAGATGGCCCTTAAGCGCAAGTGAAGTGGCTCATCGGACGCCTTCAGTCGGAACAGAATCAACCCCTGTTACAGTGCAGAGTCTTAAAACTAAATATATTCAAAACTATTGTCAAACGTATATTTTATATGGTACTATTGCAAAGTATGCAACGTGTACATATGTAGCTGACATATTCGAGCTATGTAAGGTGCAGTTCGATATTACTCTGTTCCAGATGGTTCAGGGCGAGAGGAGAAAACGAATATGAAACAAGGAATTCATCCAGACTACAAAGTAGCAACAGTAACTTGCTCTTGTGGTAACACTTTCCAAACTGGTTCAGTAAAAGAAAACATCGTTGTCGAGTTCTGCAACGAATGTCACCCATTCTATACTGGCCGTCAAAAATTCGCGTCTACTGATGGTCGCGTGGATCGTTTCAACAAAAAATACGGTCTTAAAAACTAATGTTAGTTTAATACCTGCCAAGCATGTGCTTGGCAGGTATTTTTTTCAGTATATCAAAATAGTAAGAATCCCGTTGATGCAAGTCTTTTCAAAATCCAGATTGACAAAAAGAAAGGGAGAAGACACATGGCACAGCTATATTTTAAGCACGGCGCAATGAATAGTGGTAAATCTATAGAAATTTTAAAAGTTGCGCATAACTATGAAGAACAACAAAAGCCTGTAATGATGTTTACATCAGGATTAGATACACGAGATGAGGTAGGCTTTATTTCAAGTCGAGTAGGCTTACGTCAACAAGCCATTCCTGTTAATGATGATACAAATATTTTTGAGCTAGTAAAAAACAATACCGAAAAACCATATTGTGTACTAGTTGATGAAGTACAATTCTTAAAAAAAGCTCATGTTTTGCAATTAGCAAACATTGTAGATAAGTTAGATATTCCAGTCATGGGCTTCGGTCTAAAAAATGATTTCCAAAATGAGCTATTTGAAGGTAGTCAGTACATGCTTACATATGCAGATAAAATTGAGGAAATGAAAACAATTTGCTGGTTCTGTCATAAAAAAGCAACAATGAATTTGCGTGTTGATGAAAGTGGAAAGCCTGTTTATACAGGTGATCAAATTCAAATTGGAGGGAATGATTCCTACTATCCAGTTTGCCGAAAATGTCACGCGCATCCGCCGCTATAACGCTAAGAAAAAGTAGCATACATGTGGAAATTTTCTTATACTAAGTAGTGGAAATAAAGAATGTTCATACTTTAGTGTAAGTCTGATTTAGATTTTTCTTTTTCAGAAATGCGACAGTTATAAAAGAGGAAACTTATAAAAAACTAAATAGAGGTGAAACCCATGTTTGATCGATTACAAGCAGTGGAGGATCGTTACGAAAGGCTAACAGAGCTTTTAAGTGATCCTGATATTGTGAATGACAATAAAAAATTACGTGAATATTCCAAGGAACAATCAGATATCCAGGAAACTGTAGATTCTTACCGTGAATATAAAAGTGTAAAAGAGCAATTAGTTGAAACACGTGAGATGCTAGATAGTGAAAAAGATCCTGATATGCACGAGATGGTGAAAGAAGAATTCAACCTACTTAAAGATCAGCAAGAAGAGTTAGAGGAACGTTTACGTATTCTGTTAATTCCAAAAGATCCTAATGATAATAAAAACGTTATTATGGAGATCCGTGGTGCAGCTGGTGGCGACGAGGCGAATATTTTTGCGGGAGATTTGTTCCGTATGTACTCTCGTTATGCAGAGACACAAGGTTGGAAAATTGACATAATGGAAGCAACGCCAAACCCAATGGGCGGCTATAAAGAAGTTATTTTCATGATTAATGGTCAAGGTGCGTATTCTAAATTCAAGTTTGAAAATGGTGCACACCGTGTGCAACGTGTACCTGCAACGGAGTCTCAAGGCCGTATTCATACATCGACAGCGACAGTAGCCTGCTTACCTGAAGTGGAAGAAGTAGATGTTGAAATCCATGAGAAAGATATCCGTGTTGATACATTTGCATCTTCTGGTGCCGGTGGTCAATCGGTAAATACAACGATGTCAGCTGTACGTATGACCCACTTACCGACAGGTGTTGTTGTATCGATGCAGGATGAACGTTCACAAATTAAAAACCGTGAAAAGGCGATGAAAATTCTACGTGCTCGTGTTGCAGATATGTATTTGCAAGAAGCACAAAAGGAAATCGATGCCACACGTAAATCAGCTGTAGGTTCAGGCGATCGCTCTGAGCGTATTCGCACATACAATTATCCACAAAACCGTGTAACAGACCACCGCATTGGTTTAACGATTCAAAAGTTAGATCAAATCGTCGAAGGTAGACTAGGCGAAATCATTGATGCACTTATTTTAGAAGAGCAAGCATCAAAGTTAGAGCGATTAAATGATGACTTATAATAATGTAATGGAGGCCCTTCAATGGGCTTCTTCTTTTTTAGTGGATCATGGTTGTGAGGAAACAGCGGCGCGTATTGTCATGCAACATGTACTTGGCACTAGCTATTCAGAAGTGATGTTGCACTTACAGGACGTATTAACAAATGAACAAAAAGATCAATTTAAAAAACTAATCGAAGAGCATGCGAGTGGACGACCTGTACAGTATTGCGTCGGCAGTGAAGAATTTTACGGTCGTTCATTTATTGTCGATGAGTCAGTGCTTATTCCTAGACCTGAGACAGAGGAATTAGTGCTTGGAACAATCAATCGCATGAACAAAATGTTTAATCATAGAGCATTGAAGCTTGCAGATATCGGAACTGGTAGTGGTGCAATTGCTATTTCTATGAAGCTAGAACGTCCAGAGCTAACAGTCGTAGCCACAGATTTATCCGAAGCTGCTTTAACTACAGCACAAAACAATGCCCAAAGATTGGCGGCAGATATTGATTTCCGATTAGGCGATTTAACGGCTCCTTTAGCAGGTGAAAAATTCGATATTGTGTTATCTAATCCGCCGTATATTGCTTTTGATGAAGCGAAAGAAATGTCAAGAACCGTGCTAGAGCATGAACCATATAGTGCTCTTTTTGCAGAAGAAGACGGACTTATTTTATATAGAAAATTGGCTGAGCAGCTACCAGCACTTGTGAATAAACCGGCCCTCATCGGCCTTGAAATCGGTTATACACAAGGGGAGCAGGTGGCTAAATTCTTTAAAGATAGTTTTCCACAGGCTATTGTTTCGATAGAAAAAGATATTAATGGTAAACCGCGAATGATTTTTTGTGAAATTCATGTATAAAGTATCTACTTCTTGCCAACAATGTTGAGCAAGGAGGGATTTTTATGTTAAACGAATACAAGATTATTAGATTACCTAAACAAAATATTTTTCTAGCTTTTGTAAAACTAGTTTTCATTGCGATTGCTTTACAATTATGTATTTTATATATTCCATCATTAGTAGGTTTTGCGAAAGAAACTACGAAGTATGAGCAAGAAAATGATTTTCGTATACGCGTTATTGCCAATAGTAATACGACACAGGATCAGCATGAAAAGGAGCAGCTTGTCAAAGATTTAAAGCCGTATTTTAAACAAGTAGTAGCTAGTGCTGGAGCAGGAACTGTGGATAACGAGCAAATACTTTCGTTAAAACAAGAAATTGAAGCAGAAATAAAAGAAAATTATCCACAACTTAATATACAGGTTGTAATTGGGGATAACTTATTTCCACCAAAGAGACAGAACGCTGTGCTTTATCCACAAAATATGTATCAATCTATTGTCGTGAAAATCGGTGATGCACGTGGTGATAACTGGTGGTGTAGCGTATTCCCATCAGTTTGTGAGCCTGATAAAGAAGAACAAAAAGAAGAAGAGGAAGAACAAGTTACATTCTTTATTTGGGAATGGATTAAAGGTTTTTTTGAATGAATTGTGCACAAATTCAGATAACTTATACACAATTTTTGATAAGTTATAAACATTTTGTGGATAATTCAGTAAAAACGAATAGTTAAAGGAAGGTTTTAATCATGAAAACCGTTTGCAAGATTGTGGATAGTAATGTGAATAGTCAGACAAATTATACACAGGCTGTGGATATCTTAAATGCAGGTGAGGTTGTGGCATTTCCAACAGAAACGGTTTATGGCTTAGGTGCTGTTGCAACAGATGACACAGCAGTCAAAAAGATATTCGAAGCAAAAGGTCGTCCTTCAGACAATCCACTAATTGTTCACATTGGCACGAAAGAGGAAGTTGAGCTCTATATAGAGCATATTTCAGAAGTAGCCAAAAAATGTATGGATTTATTTTGGCCAGGTCCACTGACACTTGTTATGCCTGTAAAACCAAATGTGTTGGCAAATAGTGTGACAGCTGGACTAACGACTGTCGGCATTCGCATGCCAGATCATCCAGTTGCACTCGCATTACTTCGACAATTAAAAAAGCCACTTGCTGCGCCGAGTGCGAATCGTAGTGGGAAGCCAAGTCCTACAGAAGCAGTACATGTTCAGGATGATTTGGCAGGGTACATACCTTATATTTTAGATGGAGGTTCTACAGGAATTGGGCTCGAATCAACAGTATTAGATGTTACACACGAACCTCCAGTTATTTTGCGTCCAGGTGGAATTACAAAGGAAATGTTAGAGGATAAGATTGGGCCAGTTATTCAGCCGACAAAAACTGAGCAGAAATTAGAGGCTACCCCAAAAGCCCCTGGTATGAAATATACACACTATGCGCCAAACGCTCCTGTCTTATTAATTGAAAGTGATTTAGGGGAAGTTCATGATGCTGTCCATCAATTACAAAAACAAGGACATAAAGTAGCACTACTTGCACCAGCTAGTTTTGTTAACAGCGAGGCTGATTTTTATTTTTCAGTAGGAGAAGCTGGTAGTAAAGAAGAAATGGGTGCGACTTTGTACCATGCACTAAGAGCCTGCGATAAAACAGCGGCAACAATTATCTTAGCAACCACTACATCGACTGAAGGAGTAGGAGCTGCGATTATGAATCGACTTGAAAAAGCTGCTGGGGGTAAATGGTATACCCTATAAATAAATTAAAAAAGTATGCTAGAGGTTACTTCTGGCATACTTTTTTTGTATTAATGATAAAAATCTACTTATCCTTTTATATTTATGCTCTGGCTGTGGAAGCGTAACGATGCAAATACATCGAGGCATAATTGATCACCTCGTTACTAAGGAAAATGTCATATGATAATACTGTATTTTCGAGCATAAAATGATAAAATATTAGAGAGCGAAGGAGTGCTTTCTTGCAGGGAATTCTTGCAGGTATTATAACGTCTGTAGATGTGATTGGTTTATATGTGTTAATACCAAATGTTAGATATCGATTATTTTTGTCAGTGTGGACGGCTGCTTTGCATATGCTTTTCCCTTTATTAGGTTTCGAATTAGGAAACTATTTAGTTCGTTTCTTATTAGACTGGGGACAATGGATTTCAAGTATTTTATTATTTTGTATTGGCTTGCATTTACTATTATTCTCGCATAAAGATGAAAAAGTAACGATTTCTCCAATACTTTTAGCCGTGACTGCAAGCCTAGACACCTTTTCAGTAAGTATTTCTTTTGGTATGCTACATTTAGAGAAAACATTATTTATTATTAGTGCAGGTGTAAGTGCTCTTATTTGTTCTTATGGGTCATTAGTCATTGCGCGTAGAAGTCAGGTCTTGTTAGGCAATAAATTCCAAAAGATTGCAGGGGTTATTTTAATCATTATGGGTTTTTTAGCTATTTGGCAATAGAGAAAACAAAGGAAGGTGATAAGTGTGAAGATATTATTTGTTTGTACTGGGAATACTTGTCGCAGTCCGATGGCAGAAGTTATTTTGAAACATAAACAAATTGGCAATATAGAAGTCCGTTCAGCAGGTATTTATGCTATGCCTAATGCTGAGATGTCTGCACATGCGCAACAAGTATTATATGAAGCAAATATGTCACATCAGCATTTAGCAACACAATTATCAATAACTGAAATGGAATGGGCTGATTTAATTTTAACAATGACGACAGCCCATAAAGATACAATCATCGCTAATTATCCACATGTAGCACAAAAAGTTTTTACTTTAAAAGAGTATACAAGTGAAGGTAGCTTAGGAAATGTTGTAGATCCTTACGGTGGTAGTAAAGAAATTTATGAAGTAACATTTGCAGAATTAAAGGAATTGGTAGAACGATTAGTAAAAAAACTTGAAGAGAATTGAGGAGCTCTATGAAAAAACAGTTTGGCTTACGACTTAAACTAGTATTATTTGTTAGTATTCTTGCACTAATCACATACAGTATCAGTTTTATATTTATCGAATATATACAACCTACCTTCTTCCCAGAGAGCAATCGTCAACTGTTTGAAATTGTTACTTATCTGTTAGGGATTACGTGGTCAGGCATTTTGGCTGCGATTTTCTGTGTAGTCCTAATTAAACCTTTACAGCAGCTTGAAAATTCTGCTTCCCGTGTAGCGGAAGGAAAAATTGGACAGGATGTTGAAATGCCGAAAACAAGTGATGAGATTCGTTCTGTTGCAGAGGCATTCCAGCAAATGGTGTTAAATTTACGACAAATGGTAGAAAGTATAGACCAAAACTTCCAACAAACAAATCAATCGATTATTCAACTATCTGATGAAGCAGCTGTTGCAACGACAAAGGCAGAGGGTATTGCCTATACGGTAAAGCAGATTTCTACAGGTGCAGAGTCTTCAGCTGCAGCAGTACAAGATACAGCTGAGGCAATCGAAGATGTACGAGCTCTCGCTACAGAAGTAAATAGTAGAGCCGAGGCATCAGCAACGCAATCTAAAGAGATTCTACATAATTTAACGACAACAACAAAAGCAATCGAAACGTTAGTGAATAGTATTCAGCAAATTGCTGCTGGCAATAATGAAGCATTAGAAAGCATTCGTGTATTAGAAGATAATGCTGGACAGGTAGAGCGCATCATTGGCTTAGTTGGTGATATTGCAGCACAAACAAATTTACTAGCTTTAAATGCTTCGATTGAGGCAGCGCGTGCTGGAGAACATGGAAAAGGCTTTGCTGTAGTAGCTGAAGAAGTTCGAGGCTTGGCAGATGAGAGTGCGAAAGCAGTACAAGGCATTACTTCTCTTATTCAATCAATGCAACAAAACGTTGAAATTGTTGTCAAACAAATGAATCAGCAAGTGGCATTTGCGACAAAAGAAGCTGCACGTGTATCAGAAACGACAACAGCGGTAGAAGGAATGTCGTCAAGTGTACATGAAATGGCAAGTGCAATTGTAGAAATTTCTTCACTGATTGAACAACAAATGCATAATATTGAAACTACTGCTCGTCAATCTCAAGAAGTTGCAGCCATTGCTCAAGAAACATCAGCAGGTGCACAAGAGGTTCGCAGTGCAGCAGAAGAACAGGCATATGCCATTGAACAAGTAGAGCAACTAGCAGAAGGTCTAAAGAAACAATCAGAAGAGCTACATAAAATGATTCAACAATTTGACAGACAAGCATAGATGTCATTTTAAACTGTAGATAGACTCGAGTGATGATAATCGAGTTTGCTACAGTTTTTTTGTATTTCATATTAAATGTAAGGCGATGGGAGAAAGAGGCAGAGCGGCGGATGGAAGAGCTAGGGCGATGGAAAGAAGCCAAGTGACGGATAGAAGAGTCAAGGCGATGGATAGAATCAAGGAAGTGACGGAAAGAAGGGTCCGAGCGACGGATAGAATCAAGGAAGTGACGGAAAGAAGAGCCGAAACGACTGATAGCCAAAGAAGCGACGGAAAGAAGAGTCCGAGCGACGGATAGAATCAATGAAACGACGGAAAGAAGAGTCGAAACGACGGATAGCCAAAGAAGTGACGGAAAGAAGAGTCCAAGCGACGGATAGAATCAATGAAACGACGGAAAGAAGGGCCAAAGTGACGGATAGCCAAAGAGGCGACGGAAAGAAGGGTCCGAGCGACGGATAAAATCAATGAAGCGACGGAAAGAAGAGGCTGAGCGATGGATAGAAAGGTAGAATCGACGGATAGAACAGCCAAAATCGTGGATAGAACCGTCAAAGTCGTGGATAGAACAGCCAAAATCGTGGATAGAACCGTCAAAGTCGTGGATAGAGCAGCCAAAGTGACGGATAGCCAAAGAAGCGACGGAAAAAAGAGTCCAAGCGACGGATAGAATCAAAGAAGCGACGGAAAGAAAAGCCGAAACGACGGATAGCCAAAGAGGCGACGGAAAGAAGGGTCCGAGCGACGGATAGAAAGGTAGAAGCGACGGATAGAACAGCCAAAGTGATGGATAGCCCCGTTAAATCGGCAGATATTAATATAGTATGTCCACTGTAGTTGAAAGGCTAAAAAAACTTCGGAAGATGGAATATTACAACAATAGATTAGAATCCGAATTTATCAACATGATATTCACATTATCCACAGAAAAATGGATTTGAAAGTGAATGATTTTATGTTAATATACAAGAAACGTTCGTCTTTTAGGAGAAATCAGCATAAAAATGCAAGAAAAATCATGTTATTTATGAGATAGAAGTGGTACACTAGTGTTGACTATAATTTCGAAATGAGGGAACCCAGTGAGAATAGCAATTTCTTCTGATCACGGAGGCAATAATTTACGTCGTGAGATTATGCAACTGTTAGATGAGCTAAATATTAGCTACGAAGATTTTGGTCCACAATCTGCGGATTCAGTAGACTATCCTGATTATGCAAAACCAGTTTCTGAAGGTGTTGCTAGCGGGGAATTTGATAAAGGTATTTTAATTTGTGGGACAGGCATTGGTATGTCTATTGCTGCAAATAAAGTTAAGGGAATTCGTTGTGCTTTAGTGCATGATGTATTTAGCGCAAAGGCAACGCGTTGTCACAATGATTCAAATGTTTTAGCGATGGGTGAGCGTGTTGTTGGGCCAGGCCTTGCACTTGAAATCGTTAAAACGTGGCTTGAAACAGATTTTGAAGGTGGTCGTCATACACGCCGCATTGAAAAAATCGCTGAGCTAGAGCAATAAGGAAAGCAATTATATTTGTTAACTCATGTCATAAGCTAGCCAGTTTTAACAATGGCTTAATAGTGTGCGTGACATAAATAGATATATAAATAAAGGGGCTGAGCATCTTGGGTGTACAACAAATACGAACACATTTGACTCAGTTACTCAGTGAATTTGAAGAGCAGGTAATCCTACGACCAAATACAATTTTTGTCGTAGGCTGCTCAACATCTGAAGTGATTGGTCAGAAAATTGGCACAGCAGGAGCGCTTGAAATTGGAGAGGCGATTTTTGAGCCGTTGCAGGCATTTGCAAAGAAACATCAGCTTCATCTAGCGTTCCAAGGCTGTGAGCATATTAATCGTGCTATTACAATAGAAGCAACAACTGCAGAACAATTTGGCTATGAACCAGTAACAGTTGTACCAGTGCGTACAGCAGGTGGCTCGATGTCCGCTTATGCGTTTACGCAATTTACAAATCCAGTTGTTGTAGAAGCTGTGCAGGCAAATGCAGGTATTGACATTGGTCAAACACTCATTGGTATGCATTTAAAGGCAGTAGCCGTACCAGTTCGTACTTCTGTGCGAATGGTAGGAGAAGCAGTTGTAACGATTGCAACAACACGTCCGAAGCTAATTGGCGGAGAACGTGCAGTATATAAATAAAACTACCTCTGAAATCAGTGGTATACAAATGACGATTATACTTAGGAGGCTTTTTTGAACATGGCATACGAAAAATTAGCAGTACAAGACAAAGCAGTATTAGATGGGATTCTTGCGGAAAAGAAACGTCAACAAGCAAATATCGAGTTAATTGCATCAGAAAACTTTGTATCTGAAGCAGTAATGGAAGCACAAGGTTCTGTTTTGACAAATAAATATGCTGAAGGTTATCCAGGTAAACGCTACTATGGCGGTTGTGAACACGTAGATGTTGTGGAAGATATTGCACGTGATCGTGTAAAAGAAATCTTTGGTGCAGAATACGCGAACGTTCAACCACACTCTGGCGCACAAGCAAACATGGCTGTATACCACACAATTTTAGAACCAGGTGATACAGTTCTTGGGATGAATCTTTCTCATGGCGGTCACTTAACGCATGGATCTCCTGTAAACTTCTCAGGTATTCTTTATAATTTCGTTGAATATGGCGTAACGAAAGATACACAAGTAATCGATTATGAAGATGTACGCCAAAAAGCATTAGAGCATAAACCAAAACTAATTGTTGCAGGTGCATCTGCATACCCACGTGAAATCGATTTCGCTAAATTCCGTGAAATCGCTGATGAAGTAGGAGCATACTTCATGGTGGATATGGCACATATAGCGGGTCTTGTAGCTGCTGGTGAACACCAATCACCAGTACCATACGCTGATTTTGTGACATCTACAACACATAAAACATTACGTGGCCCACGTGGTGGTTTAATCCTTGCTTCGAAAGAATGGGGGCAAAAGCTTAATAAATCTGTATTCCCAGGTATCCAAGGTGGACCATTAATGCACGTGATCGCTGCAAAAGCTGTAGCATTCGGTGAAACATTACAACCAGAATTCAAAGAATATGCAAAACAAATTAAAGCTAATGCTAAAGCTTTAGCAGAAGTATTAATTGCAGAAGGTGTTGAAATTGTATCTGGTGGTACTGATAACCACTTGTTACTTCTTAATGTGAAATCTCTTGGTCTAACAGGTAAAGTAGCAGAACACGCACTTGATGAAGTAGGGATCACAACAAATAAAAATACAATTCCTTACGATACAGAATCTCCATTTGTAACTTCTGGTATCCGTATTGGTACACCAGCTGTGACATCTCGTGGCTTCAAAGAAGAGGACATGAAAGAAGTTGGTGCAATTATTGCAACAGTTCTTAAAAACCCAGAAGATGAAGCAGTCAAAGCTGAAGCGAAAGATCGCGTAAAAGCTTTAACTGACAAGTATCCATTATACGCATAATTTAATATAAAAGAGGCTGTGACATAACTGGCCAAAACCTAAAAAGCGCGAGAAATCAATTTAGCAACGTTGATTTCTCGCGTTTTTTTGATGTTAAATTTAGTGTTGTATAAAGATAGATGTCGATATTTTTCAAAAGTTGGTTGATAAACTAAAAAAGTTGGTCGATAAACAATCAAAAGTTCTCGACAAATCTCAAAACTGCAGCTCATTAAAGATTTCTGTTGCTGCCGTTGCGCTCCACTCCAATTTCGCTGCAGACAGCCTCTTATTATTTAGGAAACTGTAAGAAGCATCTTTTCTGGTACGCAACTTTTGGTTCATTACCAAAAGTTGCGTATGATAGTTGCCCTGTATATTAGTTGATCTTCGTTACGGCTGGACGCCTCCAGTCGGAACGGACACCAACCACACGTTATGGTGATGAGCCTTAAACCTGGTAGAAAAGGCTATATTATAGTAGATTGTGGACAAGTGGTGTCCTGATAAAGATGAAATTTTTATGAAAGTGACAATTTATTGAATTTTTTATGTACAATGTAAGAGAGAATTGAAGCAATCGAGGGAGGAGGGGCTGGATGGTTACTAAAGAGATGGTCGTAGAAAATGAAATGCTATTAAATACAATTCGAAGATTAGCTAATAATTCTAAGGAAAGGTACGTTATTTTTGATGCAACAAATAATCATTGCGTATTGGAATGTAATGATTCTTTTTGTGTGCTTACAAATACTACACGATCCCAAATAATAAATAACGATTATTTTTCATTGCTGTCAAACGAAGAACAGATGACAACTATTGAAATGATTAAACAAAAAATACATAGCGGAGTTATGGTGCAAGCAAAATTGCACCATAGTTGCTTCGATAAACCTCCTTTTTGGGCAGAGATACAAGCACTTCCATTTCAAAATAATAAAAATGAAACATTATTTGTATTAGTACTTGTGAAGGATGTGACGTATTATCATACCGAGGAATTTTTAATACGCCTTGAGAAAGCAATGTATGAAGCGATTGAAAAGGACAATTCCTTTGATAAAAAGATGAGCATTATTTGCAATGGCTTAGATGAATTTTTTATGCCGAATACATCAAGTATGATCTTTGTCAAAACGGAAACAAATCAATTGCAAGTTTTTAGAGGGAATAATAAAACAAAAGGTATATCGCAGCGTTGTGAAAACAAGGGATTTTTTAAAGAAGTCATGACAGGGAAAACATCCATTCTAGTTAAGAACTTGGATGAAATTGATATTCCAAAAGAACATAAAATATTTGCCTATTCATCTAAAAAGCAATTTGCATGGTTTATGCCCATACACAATCAACAACAGCAAGCAATTGGATTGTTTGCGATATTTTTAAAGCAACATCATAGTGACCAAGAGTTTTTTGAAAACATGTTTCGCAAAATTGGTGCACTTGTTGCATTGGCACACTCGTATGCAAAAACGCAGAAAAAGATATGGGATTTAGCCTATACCGATATCACAACGGGGCTACCTAATCGACATAGTTTTTTAAATAAGGTAGAAAGAGAGAAAGAATGCGGTCAAAATGGCAATATCAAAATCGTAAAGCCAAGCGAATTTCATCAAATTGTGGAGTTATATGGCCGTGAAGCGGGAGACGAGCTTTTAAGACAAATTGCCAATCGTCTAAATGAACAGCAGAATGAACACAACGAATATATTGCTAGATTTACTAGCTCTAGTTTAATCATTTCAAAAGCGACAGCCAATGAAGATTTCTTATATTATGAATTGCGTATAAAAGAGATCATTCGTCAGCCTTTTATTGTGGGTGGAAAGCAAATTTATATTACACTGAAAACGGGCATTGCTCCATTTAACGGTGAGATCAATATTGCTGACGCGATTCGCTTCGCAGATAATGCTGTATCCTTTGCGGCTGATAAACCGGGTACTCATATGGAAATATTCACACAAGAAAGAAATGATGTGCTTGAGCAGCAAATGACAGTGTTAAACCATTTGGCACAAGCGTTAAAAAACAAAGAAATCTCGGTAAATTTACAGCCAAAGGTTGATTTACGAACGGGTGAAATTCAAAGCATTGAAGCGCTGGCCCGCTGGATTTCTCCGGAACTTGGCTTTGTGTCACCGGCGATTTTTATTCCAGTGGCGGAAAGTGCGGGAAAGGTACGAGAAATCGATATTCAAATATTAGAAATTGTACTTTCGTGGTTAGCAGAGCGTAAGAGATTAGGGAAAGAATTAGTGAAGGTCGCGGTAAATATTTCACCTAATCATTTTTACTATGCTAACTTTGTACAGGATACGTTACAGCTCGTTCAAAAATACGATATTGATCCGAAATATATCATTTTAGAAGTGACAGAAAATATTGGTCTAGTTGATTTTCAGACAGCTTTTTCTATTATCCAAGAATTAAAGGGCTACGGCTTTAAAACGTCAGTGGATGACTTTGGAACGGGCTTTTCATCATTAAGTTATTTACAAAGACTGCCGTTTACGGAATTGAAAATAGATCGAAGCTTTATTAATGCTATTAATGATGCTGCGACGCTCGCTGTTGTTCAATCTATTATTCAATTAGCATTAAATCTAGGGATGACTTCGGTTGCAGAAGGTATTGAAAGTAAAGAACAGGCTGAGATTTTACGTACCCTCGGCTGTACAGTAGGGCAAGGATATTTCTATTACAAACCGATGCCAATAGAACAGTTAGATGCAATACTCGATAAATAATCGCTAGTATATGTAGGAAACATTCTAGAAAAGGAGTTGTCCCAAATTAATTTTTGAGACGACTCCTAGTTTCTGTTATACTAGGTGAGATAAAAATGAAATCCGAACGGTTAGGAGAGAATCCCTTTGAGCAAAGTATACGTATTTGATCATCCACTAATCCAACACAAATTAACTTATATTCGCGATAAGAATACAGGAACAAAAGAATTCCGTGAGCTAGTAGACGAGGTCGCAACATTAATGGCATTCGAAATTACACGCGATTTACCAGTAGAGGAAATTGAAGTTGAAACACCTGTTACAACTGCTAAAACAAAAGTACTTTCTGGTAAAAAAATTGCGATTGTACCGATTTTACGTGCAGGTATTGGCATGGTAGATGGCGTATTAAAGCTAATTCCAGCGGCAAAAGTAGGTCATATCGGTCTTTATCGTGATCCAGAAACATTAAAACCTGTAGAGTACTATGCAAAACTTCCTGCAGATGTTGAAGAACGTGATTTCATCATCGTAGACCCAATGCTTGCTACGGGTGGATCAGCAGTGGAAGCGATCAACTCACTGAAAAAACGTGGTGCGAAAAGCATTAAATTCATGTGCTTAATCGCTGCGCCAGAGGGTGTAAAAGTTATTCAAGATGAGCATCCAGATGTAGATATTTATATTGCTGCACTTGATGAAAAATTAAATGACCACGGCTATATTGTACCTGGTCTAGGTGATGCAGGAGACCGTCTATTCGGTACGAAATAATATCACAAGGTTCACCACTGAAAGTTAGGATGACATTTTGATAATATGTATGTCATGTTGATAAGTTGATTGGAACGGAAAACAACCCCACGTTATGATGATGGGCCAATAATAAACAGTTGAATCAATTGAGTTTGTAATTTTTAAGCAACTTATAACTTTTGAAAGCGTCCTTCAACATTGAAGGACGTTTCCTAGTATGTTTAGGCGGTACTTCTTTTGAAGTCTGATGCTTGCCTTATCTGGCGCAGATCAATGGGAGTAAAGCACTTTTCATATACTATAATAAAGGACGGTGCAAATCGTTTTGACGAAAAAATGGAAAGTAATGACGATTTTCGGTACGAGACCAGAGGCTATTAAAATGGCTCCACTTGTATTGGAATTACAAAAGCATTCTGAGCAAATTGAATCGATTGTTACGGTAACAGCCCAACATCGCCAAATGCTCGATCAAGTATTAGAAACATTTAAAATCACACCAGACTACGATTTAAATATTATGAAAGATCGTCAAACATTAATCGACGTGACAACTAATGCATTACAAGGCTTAGACAAAGTTATGAAAGAAGCAAAGCCAGATATTGTTTTAGTACATGGCGATACAGCTACAACTTTCATTGCAAGCTTAGCTGCATTTTATAACCAAATTGCTATCGGACATGTAGAGGCAGGTCTACGTACGTGGAATAAATATTCACCATACCCAGAGGAAATGAACCGCCAGTTAACAGGTGTTATGGCTGACCTTCATTTCGCGCCGACAGAAGTGTCAAAGAAAAATCTTTTAGATGAAAATAAAAACGCTGAAACTATTTTTGTGACTGGTAATACTGCGATCGACGCATTAGCTACTACAGTAAGTGAACATTATTCACATCCGGTCTTAGAAAAAATAGGTACAGATCGTATGATTCTATTAACCGCACATCGTCGTGAAAACCTAGGTGAACCAATGCGTCATATGTTCCGTGCCATTACTAGAATTTTAGCAGAGCATGAGGATGTACAAGTTGTTTACCCAGTGCATATGAACCCGGCTGTACGAGAAATTGCTAATGAAATTTTAGGAGATCACAAGCGTGTACATTTAATTGAACCTCTTGAAGTCTTTGATTTCCATAACTTTGCGGCTAATTCCTATATGATTTTAACTGATTCTGGTGGCGTCCAAGAAGAAGCTCCTTCATTAGGTAAACCAGTTCTAGTGCTTAGAGACACAACAGAGCGTCCAGAAGGTATTGCAGCAGGGACATTAAAGCTAGCAGGTACGGAAGAAGAAACAATCTATTCGCTAGCGAAACAATTAATAGAAGATACAAATGCCTATGAAGCAATGGCAAAAGCATCAAATCCATATGGAGATGGACATGCTTCTGAGCGTATCGTAGAGGCTCTTCTAAGATTTTTACAAAAAGACAAGTAATGTACTATTTTTAGAACTAAAAAAATGAGTCTAATGTACCTATTGTGATAGGGGGGCTAATTTACGAGCGAAAACGCGTCGTAAATTAGCTTTTTTTTGCATGAGTGCGAAATCTAGTTTTGAAACTATGAAATTTCATACACAAATTTGTCAACAATTTGACAAGAATATAGAGGCTGTGAAGTTTTTCTCCTTTACTAATTGACTTCAAATATCTCCTATTGTATGCTTACAAAGGGTAAGAATGATAAGGGTTTCTGTTCGTTAATAGACGTTGAAACGCTTGTTATATCAAGTTTCTACTAAATTGACAGTTCAAACTAAAGCTGTCGGTTTGCAACGTTTTGTGCGTTTCGGGGTGTAAGACATTTTTTTGAATTTACACCTGTAATTTCAAAAGGCCTCTCCCGTTACTATTCCGCTGTGAGTAGTGTTTTTCACTGCTCTTTTCTGATTTCACATAGTGGTCAGCAAACACTTTCTTTACTCGAAAAAATGATTCAGGAGATTATAAACCAATGCTAGATTTGCATCACATTTTTGCTGTGCAGAAGAGAGCGTTATTTTTTTTGCTCGCACTCTGTGCATTAGGCTGGGGATTTACACCCTATCAGACGGTTTTTGCAGGCATCGCAATTGGTGCATTCTTTGGTACATATAATTTTTGGATTTTAGTTCGCCGTATGGAGAAGTTTGATCGATCCATTAGTGAAGGGAAGAAGATAGGCTCACTTGGTACAATGCTTCGTTTTGGATCAGGTGTGGCGGCAGTCGCTCTTGCAATTTCGTTGCCAAACTATTTTCACTTAATTAGCACGGTCATAGGGCTAATGATTCCGTACGTTTTTCTCTTTGTCGAGAGAATTGTATCACATGTAAGGAACCGCTAATGTGCTTTAAATTAGAAAGAGAGGTGAAAAATAACAATGAATCATGAAGCTCCATTAAAAACGGTTGACTTTGGTCTGTTTTCACTAACATTCAACCTTTCAACTGTTATGATGTTACTAGTTGCGGCTTTAATCGTTTTCTTAATCGCGGTTATCTCAACTAGAAGCCTAAAGTTAAAACCTACTGGTATGCAAAACTTTATGGAATGGATTATGGATTTCGTAAAGAACATCATCAAAAGCAACATGGACTGGAAAACTGGTGGGCGATTCCATATTTTAGGTATCACACTTATTATGTTTATCGCAGTATCTAACTTATTAGGTCTTCCATTCTCAATCATCTATGATGGCACACTATGGTGGAAATCCCCTACAGCTGATCCAACTGTTACTATGACGCTTGCAGCAATGATTTTAGTTTTAACTCATTACTACGGTATTAAAATGAGAGGTACAGGTAATTATGTTGGTACATTCTTCAAGCCAATGTCATTCATGTTCCCATTAAAATTAGTAGAAGAGTTCGCAAACACTTTAACATTAGGTCTTCGTCTTTACGGTAACATTTATGCGGGTGAGATTTTACTAGGCTTACTTGCAGGTTTAGCATCAACAGGTGCTATGGGATTCATCGGAGCAATTGTTCCTACGATAGCATGGCAAGGTTTCTCTATTTTCATCGGCTTTATCCAAGCCTTTATCTTCACAATGTTAACAATGGTTTACATGGCTCATAAAGTGAGCGATGACCATTAATATAAAGCATATATTTTATGCTTGAACCAAAAAAACAAACAATTCCAAGGAGGAAATTTTCAAATGACAGGTTCATTAGGTTTATTAGCAGCAGCAATCGCAATCGGTTTAGGTGCACTTGGTGCAGGTATCGGTAACGGTCTTATCGTATCAAAAACAGTAGAAGGTATCGCTCGTCAACCAGAAGCTCGTGGCGTTCTTCAAACTACAATGTTCATCGGGGTTGCATTAGTTGAAGCCCTACCGATCATCGCAGTAGTAGTAGCATTCATCGTAATGAACAAATAATTCAGTTGTACACTGAATTTTACTAGTGGCGAAGCAGGATTCTCAGATGAAACTTCGCCATTCATTTTGGAACTGATAAAAGCTATGTGTAAATATAGCTTTTTAAAATAGGTAGTTTTTCAAGTAATTATAATTATGTTGAAGTCAAAGCTCTTGAAGGGAGTGAAACAATCGTGTTTTTAGATTATCTTGTACTAGGTTCAAGCACTGGTGGAGGTTTCAATAGTGGTGATATCGTATCAACATTAGTGATTTTCTTAGTGCTAATGCTATTACTTAAAAAGTTCGCTTGGGGTCCACTTATGGGCATCATGCAACAACGTGAAGAATTAGTAGCTAGTGAAATCGAAGCTGCTGAAAAAGCTCGCAAAGATTCGCATCAATTCTTAGAAGAACAAAAGAGCCTTCTTAAAGAAGCTCGTACGGAAGCACAATCGATTGTTGAAAGCGCTAAGAAGCAAGGCGAAGTGCAAAAAGAAGAAATTCTTACTGTAGCTCGCAATGAAGCAAACCGCTTAAAAGAATCGGCTTTACGTGAAATTGAGTCTGAAAAAGAAAAAGCTATTGCAGCTGTACGTGATGAAGTCGTTTCATTATCTGTACTTGCAGCATCTAAAGTCCTTAGCAAAGAGATTTCTGAGGCAGACAACCGTGCTCTAATTGAAGAGACGATTGCGAAGGCAGGGGAAGCTCGATGAGTAATTCAACTGTAGCAAAACGTTACGCTCAAGCGCTTTTTGAATTAGCGCAACAAAAAAACATTCTTGCTGAAGTTGGAGCAGATTTAAACGAACTAACAAATGTTGTCAAAGAATCTCCAGATTTTTTTACACTTTTAAATGCTCCTAAGTTCTCTATCGAACGCAAGAAACAAATGATAGCTGAAATCTTCGCTGGTGCAACTCCAGAAGTTTTACACACAGTTCAACTACTTGTTGAGAAAAAACGTGTAAACGAAGTGAAGCTAATCGCAACAGCATATGCTGAACTTGCTGCACAAGCACAAGGTATTGCAGATGCTACTGTATTTTCAACTCGTGCACTTTCTGCTGAAGAGAACGCTAATATTTCGGCAGCGTTTGCAAAACTTGTTGGGAAACAATCATTAAACATTACAAACGAAATCGATCCATCTTTACTTGGTGGGGTTCGTGTTCAAATCGGTAACCATATTTATGATAGCTCAGTAGCGAACAAGCTTGAGCGTCTAAAACGTGAATTAATCGGTTAATAATTTAGAAATGTGAGAGGTGACATACATGGGCATCAAGGCTGAAGAAATCAGCAGTCTGATTAAACAACAGATTGAGAATTATGAATCTGAACTTAAAGTAAGCGAAGTTGGTACAGTTATCCGTATTGGTGACGGTATCGCTCTTGCTCATGGCCTCGACAACGCCATGGCTGGAGAACTTTTAGAGTTCTCTAACGGTGTTATGGGTATGGCTCAAAACCTAGAAGAAGGTAACGTTGGTATCGTAATCTTAGGTCCATACACAGACATCAAAGAAGGCGATGAAGTTCGTCGTACAGGTCGTATCATGGAAGTACCAGTTGGTGAAGAACTAATTGGTCGTGTTGTAAACCCACTTGGTCAACCAGTGGATGGACAAGGTCCTATCAACACAACAAAATCTCGTCCAATCGAAAGTCCAGCTTTCGGTGTAATGGCTCGTAAATCAGTACACGAACCACTACAAACTGGTATCAAAGCGATCGACGCTCTAGTACCAATCGGTCGTGGTCAACGTGAGTTAATCATCGGTGACCGTCAAACTGGTAAAACATCAGTAGCGATCGATGCAATTCTTAACCAAAATGACCAAAACATGATTTGTATCTACGTTGCAATCGGTCAAAAAGAATCTACTGTACGTGGTGTAGTAGAAACTCTTCGTAAAAATGGCGCTTTAGATTACACAATCGTTGTGACAGCTTCTGCTTCTCAACCAGCTCCATTATTATTCTTAGCACCACTTGCTGGTGTATCTATGGCAGAAGAATTCATGTTACAAGGTAAACACGTTTTAATCGTGTATGATGATCTTTCTAAACAAGCATCAGCTTACCGTGAACTTTCACTTCTTCTACGCCGTCCTCCAGGTCGTGAAGCTTACCCTGGTGACGTTTTCTACTTACACAGCCGCTTACTTGAACGTGCTGCGAAGTTAAATGAAACATATCAAAATGGTTCTATTACAGCTCTTCCATTCGTTGAGACACAAGCTGGGGATATCTCTGCATACATCCCAACTAACGTAATCTCAATTACTGATGGACAAATTTTCTTACAATCTGACTTATTCAACTCAGGTGTACGTCCAGCGATTAACGCCGGTCTTTCTGTATCACGTGTAGGTGGATCTGCTCAAATTAAAGCGATGAAAAAAGTTGCGGGTACACTACGTCTTGACTTAGCTGCATTCCGTGAGCTTGAATCATTTGCTCAATTCGGTTCTGATTTAGATAAAATCACACTTGGTAAACTTGAGCGTGGTAAACGTACGGTTGAAGTTCTTAAACAAGACCTAAACAAACCACTTAAAGTTGAAAAGCAAGTTGCTATCCTTTATGCATTAACTAAAGGTCACTTAGATGATATTCCAGTACAAGATATCGTTCGCTTTGAAGGTGAATTCTTAAGCTGGTTAGATACAAACCACACAAACGTTTTAGATCACGTTCGTACTACAAAAGAGCTTGCTCCTGATGCGGATTATGTTGAAGCAATCAATGCATTCAAAAAAACTTTCGCTAAATCAGAATAAGTTCGAGATAGTCACTTGATTAAAAAACAAAAGGTGGTGAAATACCAGTGGTAAACTTACGCGAAATTAAAGGTCGTATTACTTCAACAAAGAGTACGAAACAAATTACGAAAGCGATGCAGATGGTTTCTTCTTCAAAGTTACGTCGTGCAGAGCAAAACGCTAAAGCGTACGTTCCTTACATGGAAAAAATCCAGGACGTAGTAGGCGCAATCGCTTCAGGAACAAAAGACAGTGGACATCCAATGTTAACTGCTCGTCCTGTTAAGAAAACAGCTTACTTAGTCATTGGTTCTGACCGTGGTCTTGCAGGTGCTTACAACTCAAGTATCCTACGTCAAGTACAACGTACAATTGACGAGCGTCATAAATCAAAAGACGAATACGTTATTTTAGCGGTAGGTCGTGTTGTTCGTGATTACTTTGTGAAACGTGATCATAATGTCATCAGCAGTGTGGTTGCTCTTCCTGACCAACCATCATTCGCTGATATTAAAGAAATCGCTCGTAATGCTGTTGGTATGTTCATTGACGGTACGTATGATGAACTTTATATGTACTACAATCACTTTGTCAGCGCAATTGCTAACGAAGTGACAGAGAAAAAACTTCTTCCATTAACGGATCTTGCACCTGCTAGCAGTAATGCTTCTTACGAATTTGAGCCATCTGGTGAAGCAATTCTAGAAGTATTACTTCCACAATACGCGGAAAGCTTAGTTTACGGGGCATTATTAGATGGGAAAGCAAGTGAACATGCTTCTCGTATGACTGCTATGAAAAATGCAACTGATAATGCATCTGATCTTATTTCAGACCTTTCATTGCAATATAACCGTGCACGTCAAGCAGCAATTACACAAGAAATTACAGAAATCGTTGGTGGAGCTGCAGCCTTAGAATAGGCCAGCTTCCCAATGTCGTATAAGAATACGATAGGAGGGTACACAGTAATGAATAAAGGACATGTTATTCAAGTAATGGGTCCAGTTGTTGACGTAAAATTCAGCAATGGCCAATTACCAGCAATCTATAACTCACTAACAGTTAAGATTGAACGTCCTAATGAAGAACCAACAATTCTTGCATTAGAAGTTGCTCTTCATTTAGGTGATGATTCTGTTCGTACAATTGCAATGTCATCTACGGATGGCTTACAACGTGGAGCAGAAGTAACAGACTCAGGAAAAGCTATCTCAGTACCAGTTGGTGAAGTTACTTTAGGGCGTGTATTCAACGTACTAGGAGAAGTAATCGACTTAGGTGAAGAGATTCCAGCTGACGTTCGTCGTGATTCGATTCACCGCGAAGCACCAGCTTTCGATGAACTTTCAACTACAGTTGAAATTCTTGAAACAGGTATCAAAGTAGTAGACTTATTAGCACCATATATCAAAGGTGGTAAAATCGGTCTATTCGGTGGTGCCGGTGTAGGTAAAACAGTATTAATCCAAGAATTAATCAACAACATCGCACAAGAGCACTCAGGTATCTCTGTATTCGCTGGTGTAGGTGAGCGTACTCGTGAAGGGAACGACTTATTCTTCGAGATGAGCGATTCAGGCGTTATCAAGCAAACAGCGATGGTATTCGGTCAAATGAACGAGCCACCAGGTGCGCGTATGCGTGTAGCTTTAACTGGTCTTACAATGGCAGAATACTTCCGTGATGAGCAAGGTGCTGACGTACTTTTATTCATCGACAATATCTTCCGTTTCACACAAGCAGGTTCTGAGGTTTCTGCCCTATTAGGTCGTATGCCTTCTGCGGTAGGTTACCAACCAACACTTGCAACTGAAATGGGTAAATTACAAGAGCGTATCACATCTACTAACAAAGGTTCTGTAACTTCTATTCAAGCGATCTATGTACCAGCCGATGACTATACTGACCCGGCTCCGGCTACAACTTTCGCCCACTTAGATGCAACTACTAACCTTGAACGTAAATTATCAGAAATGGGTATCTACCCTGCGGTTGACCCATTAGCTTCGACTTCTCGTGCTTTATCACCAGAAATCGTAGGCGCTGAGCACTACGCAATTGCTACTGGTGTACAACGTACAATCCAACGTTACCGTGAACTACAAGATATCATTGCTATCTTAGGTATGGATGAGTTATCTGATGAAGATAAACAAACAGTAGAACGTGCTCGTCGTATTCAATTCTTCTTATCTCAAAACTTCCACGTTGCGGAACAATTTACTGGTCAAAAAGGTTCTTATGTACCTGTTAAAGAAACTGTTCGCTCATTCAAGGAAATCCTTGATGGCAAATGGGATCACCTACCAGAAGATGCTTTCCGTCTAGTTGGTTCTATTGATGAGGTAGTTGAAAAAGCGAAAAGCATGGGCGTAGAGGTTTAATACTAGGGACGAGGAGGAAAAAATATGAAGACAGTTCTAGTCAATATTGTCACTCCCGACGGCCCAGTATACGATTCTGAAGTATCAATGGTAATCGCTAAAACAACTTCAGGAGAAATCGGTGTTCTTGCAGGCCATATTCCTATGGTCGCTCCACTTGCAATTGGTGCAGTGAAGCTTAAAAAAGAAAACGGTTCTACTGAAATGGTTGCTTTAAGCGGTGGTTTCATTGAAGTTCGTCCTGATAAGATTTCAATTTTAGCTCCTTCTGCTGAAATTGCTGATAACATCGATGTTAAACGTGCTAAAGAAGCCGTTAAACGTGCTGAAGGACGAATTCAAAGTAAACAAGACAACATTGATTTCAAACGTGCTGACCTAGCATTAAAACGTGCGTTGAATCGTATCAACGTTCATGAGGGTAATATCTAATTCAAATTTTAACGGGCAGATTCAATATCTGTCCGTTTTTTAACTTTATCCCAAATGCAACCAATCGCGAGTGTTGCTAGAGGAATAAATATGGAGGAAACAACATGGAAATATATGAGGCAATAGGACAAGAATCTTTAATAGGCATTTTATCGCATATATTTTTTATCGCTATTGCTTTTTACGCGCTACAATCTTTGATGCTAGAAAAGCTTTTCAAGAAGAATAAAGTATTTCAAATTCAATTAATTTATATTTTATTAAGCATTACGATAGGATCAGCTGTTTCAAATTTCTTTCTCCAAATTTCAAACTGGTCAGGGAAACTTCCGTATTTATTTTAATAGCTCCTTATGACTATCTTTTTTGTTAGTAATTGAAAACTACATATTTCACAGGACTTTATAACATAATTATGTGGTCCTTTGAAATATGTAAAAATAAGCTTAACTACCTCATAGGTGCTAAGATCAATGCGGGTTTAAGTTATTTCTCAGTGGATGTCCAAACATTCGCTGAAAGAAGTCTTATTAGATTTTGTTTTTTGTTCATAAATTTTTGGGTATGTATTAGAAATTAACGCTTTTCTTCCATGTTATTGGTCATTCACAAAAAAAAAAATCATGCGTACAATAAATTAATAGCAAAATATCAATAAATGTCTTAAAATAGTGATTTGGATACTTGAACGAGCGTAAAAAAAGTTGTACTATAGAGTTGTTTGTTTACTGATTATGACATTATACTTCTTGTTAAAATAAAAATTTGATAGGTTAATAGATTGAATTCGGAGGGACATAAGGTGGAAAAAATAATAGTGACTGGCGGCAAAAAGCTACAAGGAAAAGTACGTGTAGAGGGCGCAAAGAATGCAGTGTTACCAATCCTGGCGGCGGCTTTACTTGCTTCTAAAGGAGAAAATGTAATTAAAGAAGTCCCTAACTTAGCAGATGTCTTCACAATAAACGAAGTACTTAAAAGTCTAAATGCGGCAGTTACATATATACCTGAGGACAATACAGTATATATAGATACAACAAAAGAACTTTCTAGTGAAGCTCAGTTTGAATTTGTCAGTAAAATGCGTGCATCGATTTTAGTGATGGGTTCTTTACTTGCTCGAAATGGCTATGCTCGTGTTGCTTTACCAGGGGGCTGTGCAATCGGCTCTCGTCCAATTGAGTTACATTTAAAGGGCTTTGAGGCTATGGGAGCAAAAATCTCTTTTGGTCATGGATATGTAGAAGCGAAGGCTGATGGAGGTTTAAAAGGTGCCAATGTGTATCTGGACTTCCCAAGCGTTGGGGCAACAGAAAATATTATGACGGCTGCAGCTTTAGCAAAAGGAACAACTGTCATTGAAAATGCTGCAAAAGAGCCTGAAATTGTAGATCTTGCAAACTTTATTAATGGTATGGGTGGTCGTATTTTCGGTGCAGGTACGAATACAATTCGTATCGAAGGTGTCGATACATTGTATGGAACAGAACATCATATTATTCCTGACCGTATTGAAGCAGGCACATTTATGGTTGCAGCAGCAATTACAAAAGGCGATGTAACAATTGAAAACGCTGTTCCTGAGCATATGACAGCATTAATTGCAAAGATGCGTGAAATGGGTGTAGAAATTACGGAGCTAGATGAAGGCATCCGTGTAAGTGCTCCTAATACATTAAAAGCTGTCGATATTAAAACAATGCCACATCCAGGCTTCCCAACAGATATGCAATCTCAAATGATGGCATTGATGTTAACTGCTGAAGGTACGAGTATTATTACGGAAACGGTTTTCGAAAATCGTTTTATGCATGTTGAAGAATTCCGTCGCATGAATGCCGGCGCTAAAATAGAGGGACGTTCTGTGTTTATCGAAGGGCCTGTAAATCTTCAGGGTGCTGAAGTTATGGCGACTGATTTACGAGCTGCGGCTGCACTAATTTTAGCAGGTCTTGTATCTGAAGGTGTGACTAGAGTTACAAAACTTCATCACTTAGATCGTGGTTACGTTGATTTCCACGGCAAGTTAGCTTCACTTGGCGCAAATATTGAACGTGTACCAGCTGAAGATGTTATCATTCAAGAGAAATCAACAGTTGAATTACCAACAAACTAAATAGATTTCAAAACCCTTTGCTGAGTTGCAGAGGGTTTTTTCTTTATAGTATGTGAAAGTGAAGCGACAGCTACACCATATAAGAAGATGTTAGATCCTATTTTGGCGCTTTTTTAAGGTTCATCGGATGCCCCCAGGAAGCTTTGCTCTGTGCGAAAGCGAAGCGTCAGCGACAAATGTTTTCTGTAGCGAAAGCAAAGCGTCAACTACAAAGCGCCCAGCCGGAACGGAAATCGACCCCACGTTATGGTGAAGTGCCATTTTTAGATAGCCATCTCTAGTAATGTTTTCTCATGCGTACCGAAGCTTACTGCGCCCAGGTCCACATAATTTGAAGAGTTTGAGCATATTATTCCTTATGAAAAAATGGATAACGAGTATAGGCATAGTTTGTTTGATTGGAGCATTATATATGCTTCCTGTGGCATTTAGTGAGAAACGTATGGCTGAGGATTTACCTTCAACGACAGAGCAAGCCTGTGAAATATTTATAGAAGTGGAGGGACAACAGGAGAAAATCCCTTTAGAAACGTATGTGACTGGTGTAGTGGCTGCAGAAATGCCTGTTTCATTTAAAAAAGAAGCTTTAAAAGCGCAGGCGATTGCAGCGAGAACATACGCATTGAAATCGACAAATTACGGTAAGATAGCTATCGCTCCTACAGTTGCTAGACAGGTTTTTTACAATAAGGAGCAAAGAAAAGCGAACTGGACTAGCAATTTCCCGGGGAATGAAAAGAAAATTGTCGAGGCCATTAACGAAACGAAAGGACAAGTTCTTCTATATAATAATGAATTAATTACGGCAATGTTTCACTCTACTAGCAATGGTAAGACAGAAAGTGCCTACGGTTATGGCGGCAATGATCTACCATATTTACAAAGCGTTGCAAGTATATCTGATCAATCATCACCAAAGTTTTCAGCTATAAAGGAATGGACATTAACTGAATGGAATGCACTGTGGCCTGTTAAATGGCAGGCAAGTGATTTCAACCGTGTACAGTATTTTTTAAATGATTCAGGACGTGTTGAGCGCATGCAGCTAGGCAAGAATGTGTGGTCAGGTCGAGAAGTTCGAACACTTTTACAAATACCATCAACCGATTTTAAGATTTCATATAATTCGGCTACAGGAAATGTGCAGGCTAGCACGAAAGGATACGGGCATGGGGTAGGAATGAGTCAATACGGAGCAGAGGCTATGGCAAGTGATGGGAAAACTGCTGCCGAAATTTTACACTATTATTATCAAGATATTGAAATAAAATCGATAGATGCATGTTTAAAATAACTTCTAGTTGTTCACACTGCAACTAGAGGTGATGAAAATGAGAGAGGATAAAAATAGTAAAACTTCTCAAAATCAAAATGAAAAAGTTCAATTACAGAAGAAACCGTGGTTTTGGCCAGCAGTTTACGGTGGTGGCGCTCTAATGCTAGCAGGAATGCTATTTGGATACAATAGTCTTGTATCTCAAGTAGAAGAGGCCCCACTACCAAATGTAGCAGAAGTAGATTCAGGTCCTGTAGTTGAAACAAATGCACGCACTGAAAATATGAAGTACCCATTCAAGGAAGCAGATTTAGGTAAAGTTCAAGTTTCACAAGAGTTTTATGAAGTAGAGGCTAATGCAGAGTCGCGTGAAAAAGCACTTATGGTATTTAATCAAACATTTACGACATCTTCTGGTATTTCTCTTTCTATGAATGGTGAAGAATTCGAAGTACTTGCTGCTATGAGTGGTAAAGTAAAACAAGTAAAACTTGATGCATTTACAGGCAATAAAATTGTGATTGAGCATGCAAATGGTATGCAAACACAATATAGCTCTGTAAAAGACATTGCTGTCAAGGAAGGCGATGAGGTAACACAAGGTCAAGCGCTTGGAAAAGCAACTGACAATGAGTGGAACCAAGCAGCTGGCGTTCACTTGCATTTTGAAGTACTTGAAGACGGAAAATATATTAATCCGAAAAAATTACTAGCCTTTGAAAATAAGTAGATCTTAAATTCAGTATTTCAATGAGAAAAACAAATACTAAAAAATGCATAAAAAATCAGTATATTAACATGAAAATGTAAAACGTGTTCTGAATAGCTTTGTCCTCACATAAGGTGAAGAAATGCGCAGACGTGCATCTGATGCCGAAGCCATTTTGTGAAATTGTGTGGAAAGGACGAAGAACGTGCACGAGCACATTCGGAAGCGCTGCATACGCCTCGGTGAATTATTAATTGAGACGCGTGAAACTGTGCGTGTCCTCGCGAAAATGACAGGTTATTCAAAAAGTACGGTGCATAAAGATTTAACAGAGCGATTGCCAACAATTCATGAAGGATTAGCTGAGCAAGTAAAGGAAATTCTCGCCTATCATAAGGCCGTACGTCATATTCGTGGAGGAGAGGCAACGAAAAACAAGTGGAAAGAAAGAGCGAGTCAAGAATGATTCGTTCTTTTTTTGTTTGCACAGGACAAGTTAGATACTTATTTTCTGCATACTAAAAATTCTAAAAACAGCCATCTTAAAAGGCTACTCACCATAACGTAGGGGTGATTTCCGTTCCGACTGGGCGCTTTGTAGCTGTCGCTACGCTTTCGCACAGAGCAAAGCTTCCTGGGGGCGTCCGCTGAGCCGCTTTACTCGCGTTGCTCGCTTCGGGGTCTCATCTGTGACGCTAATCGAGGGCACTGAAAAACTCATCAAAATTAAAATTTTTTAACTCAAAAAAAATATCGGGCGCCATTTCATCCTTTTTTAGGAAGGGGTCGTCCGATTTCTTTCATTATTCTTTGCTTTTTTCGTTCATTAGTTTTAAAATTCTCTTCATATTCACGACAAATAGCGTTGCGGCTGCTTGTATTTGCATACCAAATAGACCCGTGGCGTTTGCTTGATTATACCCGTGTCTGTTTTTTATTTCACTATTCTTTGCTTCGATTTTATAGCGTTCTTTTGCCAATTGTTTAAAGGATTCCGTTTCCTGAAACACTTCTTGTTCTATGTGTTCATTTGACAGAAGAGAAACTGAATAACTTTTTGTTTTCGCTCCTTCTTTATAACACCCTTCTTTTAAAGGACAAACTTTACATTTTTCTATATCAAAGAAATATTTTAATTGTGTATTTTGCGTGGAATTCTTACGCTTTTTAATACTTTTACTCTTTGCTAAATGTCCAGCAGGGCACACATATAAATCGGCATCTTTATTAAACTCAAACTTACTTTCTTGCTTCCGTTGACCGTTCGTAATAACAGGATGTAGCCTTGAAATGAGTTGAATCTCTTTCTTTTTTGTGTATAATAAATTCTCTTTACCAGAATACGCTGTATCTCCAAGAATGGTGTTCACTTCTATGCCTGCTTGCTCACTCTTCTCTACTAGCTCTTGTAAATAATTCCCGTCACTTTTTTCACCTGTTGTTACAACTACTGCTGTTATAAGTCTTTCATCACTCATTGCCAAATGTGTTTTATAACCAAAGAAAGGATTCTCTTTAGATTTATAACCGACACGTGCATCAGGATCAGCTGAGTAATTTATTTTAAGCTCATAATCTTCAATAACTTCTTTGAGGACATTTACTTTTTCTTGTACACTTGGTATTTGAGCAATAGCCTTATTTTCTTCTATTATTTGAATGACTTGGTGACAATAGTCCACTTCTTTTTGGATATCTTGAGAAGTCGGTTTAGTGGGAAATTTTGATTTCATTGTTTCATCGAATTGATACACGGCTTTTCGTACCTGTTTTGATTTCTCTTGTAAAAACTCTTTCGGGGACTTCTGTTGGTAGCGTGCCTTCGTATGTGTTGCGTCTACAATCAATGTTTTACTTTTTAAAACACCCTGTGCAATAGCTAGTTCTACGGTTTTGTGAATGAGTAAATCTAACAATTGGACATCTTGTAAACGTAATCGACGGAATTTTGTTAAAGAACTTGCCTCAATAACACCTTCTTCTGGTGCCATATCTAAAAAATATTTAAAGGACATATCATATTTAGAACGTTCTACTACATCAACATCAGAAATATCATAAATTGCCTTAAGTAATAAATATTTGAACATACGAATAGGTGAAATAGCGTAACGACCATTATCTAGACAATATTTAGTCTCTAATTCCTCTAAAACAAAAGTAAAATCAATTAATTCCTTCATTTGACGAAGCATATTATCTTTTGGCACAACTAAATCATAGATTGCCATATGAGGACTAAGAGCAAGCGTTTCTTGTTTGGAAAGCATAAAAAGCACCACCTAAAATGAACAGTATACTAATAATTATAGATGAAAAAGAAAAGGAAGTAGAGAAAAAATTCGCTACTTCCTTTATCTAACCACTTTTTCAGTGCCCTCGACGCTAATCCCCATGGAGTCGCCCAGTCGGAACGAAGATCAACTTATATACATTGCATACGTTTTAACAAAATGACACACCTAGCTTTAGGTAATGAAACAAAAAGATTCTTTTAACGATTTCTTCTTTTCTATGACTGTTCATATAATTGAAAACAAAACAGTTCCATTCACTAAAATTAGGTGAAATTACCAATAGAATATGATAAAATATTCTAGATAAACAGATAAAATGAACGTTATGTAGTTAGGAACTGGCGGGAAGGAGAAATTATAAAATGTTTTCTAAAGATATAGGCATTGACTTAGGAACTGCGAACGTGTTAATACACGTTAAAGGTAAAGGAATCGTCTTAAATGAACCATCTGTTGTGGCGATTGATAAAAAAACAAATAAAGTATTAGCGGTAGGGGAAGAGGCCCGCCAAATGGTAGGGCGTACGCCAGGGAATATAACTGCAATTCGCCCATTACGAGATGGTGTCATTGCAGACTTTGACGTTACAGAAGTCATGCTAAGACATTTCATCAATAAGTTAGATGTAAAAGGATTTTTAGCTAAGCCACGTATTTTAATTTGCTGTCCAACGAACATTACTAGTGTTGAGCAAAAGGCTATCCGTGAAGCCGCAGAAAAATCAGGTGGAAAAAAAGTATACTTAGAAGAAGAACCAAAAGTGGCAGCAATTGGGGCAGGCATGGATATATTCCAACCTAGCGGCAATATGGTAGTCGATATTGGCGGCGGCACAACAGATGTTGCAGTCCTATCAATGGGTGATATTGTAACAAGTGAATCCATTAAGGTGGCAGGCGACGTTTTTGATAATGATATTTTACAATATATTAAAAAGGAATATAAATTGCTAATTGGTGAACGTACTGCAGAAGCCATTAAAATTACAATCGGTACAGTCTTTAAAGGTAGCAGAAACGATTCAATGGATATTCGTGGTCGTGACATGGTGACAGGTTTACCACGTACAATAACAATTTACTCTGAGGAGATTGAACGTGCATTACATGAATCAGTTGCTATGATTGTTCAATCTGCAAAAAATGTTTTAGAAAAAACGCCACCAGAGCTATCAGCTGATATAATTGATCGTGGGGTAATTATTACTGGCGGTGGTGGACTACTACATGGTATGGACCAGCTATTAATCGAAGAGTTAAAGGTACCTGTGTTCATTGCAGAGCACCCTATGGATTGTGTAGCAATTGGTACAGGCATTATGCTTGAAAATATTGATCGAGTACCCGCATCCTTATAAAAATTTAATGAGGTGATTCCTTTGTTTAAAGGGTTTTATACAGTTGCAACTGGTATGATTGCACAACAAAGAAGAACAGAACTACTAACCAATAATTTATCAAATGCGAATACACCAGGGTTTAAGGCAGACCAATCAACAATTCGTTCATTTCCCGATATGCTCATGTCAAGCGTAGGAAAAACAAATGCACCTGCCAATCAACAAGCAGGCTCTCAATATATGAGTCCAGTTGGAGCATTAAATACTGGGATTTATATGCAAGAAACATTGCCAAACTACATACAAGGCCAAATCTATAGTACAGATTTCACGACAGATATGGCTTTGATTGATGGATCCTTACCACAAAATGATGATGGCGTCGCAGGATCTATTTTCTTCCGTTTAGCTCATCCAGAAGGTGGCGAGGCATATACACGTAACGGGAACTTTACTTTAGATGGTCAAGGCTATTTAGTAAATCCACAAGGACTGTATGTGTTATCAGACAGAGGTCAACGCATCCAGCTACCGAATGATGATTTCCGCCTAGATGAGAACGGAGCAATTTATGTTAATGATCAGCAAGTAGCACGTGTTGGAGTATCATATGCGGCGAATCCGAACATGCTACGTAAACAGGATAATGGCTTAATTCGAACAGAAAACGGTGCAAATTTACCGACAGCTTACGGAACGAATGGCGTATCCTTTACATTGCGTCAAAATTATCTAGAGGGCTCAAACGTAGATTCTAGTCGCACAATGACAGATTTAATGACAGCATATCGCGCTTTCGAAGCTAACCAAAAAGTGTTACAAGCTTATGATCGCAGTATGGAAAAAGCTGTTAATGAAATCGGGAAAGTATAATAGGCGAACAGGAGGCGTTTGAACATGCTACGTACAATGATGACTGCAACAAATACAATGGGGCAATTACAAAATAAACTAGATACAATTAGTAATAACATTGCCAATAGCAATACACTTGGCTTTAAATCACAAGAAGCTACATTTAATGAAATGCTTTATCAGCAATTTAATAATGATAAACAAGACCGTGCTGACCGACAATCACCTGTTGGCATCCGTTATGGTTCAGGTGCAATGCTTGGACAAATCCAATCAAATCACAAGCAAGGCTCCCTACAAACAACAAATCGTGACCTTGATTTAGCTTTCACAAAACCGAAGCAATATTTCAATATTTTAATGCCAGATGGTGAAAATGGCACGAAAACAGTGTATACTCGTCAAGGTGACTTTTATTTGTCACCATTAAATAATGGAACAGTAATGGTTGTAAATGCAGATGGATATCCATTGGCAGATTCAACAGGACAAGCTATTACATTACCAGGTAATGTACAAAATGTTGCTGTACGCAACGGCGGTGTTTTAGAGGCAGCGTATCCGAATGGGGATATTATTCGTACTGATTTAGCAGTGACAGAATTTCAAAAGCCACAGCTAATGGAGCATATTTCTGGCTCCTACGTTGGATTGCCGAATAACCTCGCTCAGCTTGGATATACACAAGCTGACGTTGTCACTGAATTACGAGGAGCAAATCGTCAACAAATTGGCATGCAAAACGGTGCGCTAGAAATGTCGAATGTAAATCTTTCAAAAGAAATGACGGATTTAATACAAACACAGCGCTCGTACCAATTCAATGCAAGAGCGGTAACTTTAGCAGACCAAATGCTTGGGCTCATTAATGGTATTCGATAGGAAATCCGTTATTACTGTTTAGAATGAAGAGGAGTACAATCTATGACAAACGATTCAAGTCGACGTTCTGTGCAAACAAAAGAAACCGATACGCCACCAGAAGAGAAGGAACACGGCTCAAATGGAGAGCAACGAGAGGTTCGATGGGTGCAAATACGGCTGATTCCGATTTGGCTACGCGTTGTACTTATTATCGTCTTAGTTGTTGTTGCTGCAATTTTAGGTGCATTGATTGGCTATAGTGTTATTGGAGAAGGTAAAGCCATGGATGTTTTTAAACCAGAAACTTGGCAGCATATATTTGATATTATGAATGGTAAAGAATAATATTATTCTTTACCATACTTTGTTTTACATAATTATTTATCTTCATTCAGTAGACACCTACTGAAGAGGAACTCAGGCTAAGAATGCCACGTCCTGTGGCAATTTATCTGTAGCGAAAGCAAAGCGACAGCTACAAATGTTTTCTGTGCGAAAGCGAAGCGACAGCAACAATTACGCCAAGGCGAAATTGATATTGATACATTGAGGGGGAAAAGAAATGTTAACAGTAGAGCAAATTCAAGCAATTTTACCACATCGTTACCCATTTTTATTTGTTGATCGTATTGTTGAATTAGAAGAAGGGAAGCGTGCAGTTGGCTTAAAAAACGTCTCTATGAACGAGGACTTTTTTAATGGACATTTCCCAGGCTATCCAGTAATGCCAGGCGTTTTAATTGTAGAGGCGCTAGCACAAGTTGGTGGAGTAGCATTATTAAATGCAGATGAATTCAAAGGTCGTCTAGCTTTCTTAACGGGTATTGATAATTGTCGTTTCAAGCGCCAAGTAGTACCAGGAGATCAACTTCGATTAGAAGTAGAGTTCGTGAAACTACGTGGAGTAATGGGCAAAGGTCACGGTGTGGCAACAGTCGATGGAGAGCTAGTATGTGAAGCAGATATTCTATTTGCTATTGGACCCGAGCAGCCAAAACAGGTGTAATTTGCAATTGTAGGTTAAAAGATATAAAATAATTATGTCGAATAATGTCTTTACTGTTAATCTTTTTAACAGTTTATTTGTTTTATAAAATGCAATTGTGAATTGAAATACATGTAATTTTAGTTTTGTTTTTAAAACGTAGGAGGATTATATAGATGTATAAGGAATTGTCTTCAGGTGTTAAAATTAGCATTACGCGTTCGATTTCAACATCTTTCGAATCATATTTAGCAAGTATTGATTGGAAAGAAGAGCGTTTCTCTATGGAAGACTTCATTGCTAGCTGGCAAACTTATTTTCAAGAAAATGCCGCATGGATCGAAAAAATCCCAGCAAATGTTTTGATGAGTACTGAATTCCATGAAGAGATGGCACAGAAAATCGATGAAGTAATTGCAAAAATTTTAAATGAAGAACCAACGGCTAAGCAAATCGAAACAATCAATGCCTTGCAAAAAGAGCTAGGTACAAACCATAGCTATAACTGTAAAGCAGAAGCATCGTACATTGAACAATTGTTAAAAGAAAAACAAAAATAGTTTGTACGAAAATCGGATAGTTCCCTCCTTTCCCGGGCAATCTATGTAGGATCACAAATGCACACGTTGTATTTGATGACATAGCACCCAAGAAAGGAGGTTTTTTCATATGTGGAAAATGTCATTTTTAGCCATTATCCTTGCTGCTTTATTCCTTGGAGGTTGTAACTGGGGAAACAAAGCTGTTGAAACAAAACCAGTCGAGAATGTTAAATACGACGTTCGAAAAGGTGTAGATAAAGTAGAAGACGTTGTAGATCCGACTAAGAGACATGACGTCTACAATCGTGACGTGAATGGTACCGTTATTCCTGAAGCTACAACACCAGGAACAACAGTACCAAGAACAACGACTCCAGGAACGACAGTACCAAGAACAACAGCTCCAGGAACAGTAGCTCCAGGAACAACAACAACTCCAGGAACAGTAGCTCCGGGAACAACAACAACTCCAGGAACAATGACACCAGGGACAGTAGCTCCAGGAACTAACGGCGTTGTTAAAGAAAAAGTTGTCGAAGAGAAAGTTACACGATAATATAAAAAAAGAGTGCTTCCAAATGGAGCACTCTTTTTTTCATTAGCAGGGAAGATGATGAATACCGCGCGTCAGGGGTGAATATTCGCGGACGGAGTGAATACCCGCGCGGCAAGGGTAAATACCCGCGGAAGCGAGTGAAATACCCGCGCGAAGAGGGTAAATACCCGCGTGGCAAGGGTAAATACCCGCGAAAGCGAGTGAAATACCCGCGCGAAGAGGGGAAATACCCGCGGAAGGAGTGAATACCCGCGTGGCAAGGGTAAATACCCGCGGAAGCGAGTGAAATACCCGCGCGAAGAGGGTAAATACCCGCGGACGGAGTGAATACCTGCGCGGCAAGGGTGAATACCCGCGGAAGCGAGTGAAATACCCGCGGAAGCGAGTGAAATATCCGCGCGAAGAGGGTAAATACCCGCGGAAGGAGTGAATACCCGCGCGGCAAGTGTAAATACCCGCGGAAGCGAGTGAAATACCCGCGCGAAGAGGGTAAATACCCGCGGAAGGAGTGAATACCCGCGCGACAAGGGTGAATACCCGCGCAAAGGGGGGAAATACCCGCGCGGCAAGGGTAAATACCCGCGGGCAGAGTGAATATCCACGGCTAGCGCGCAAGTGGAGAATCAGCCCCACGCACACAAAGGATGAACTCCTGTGCGTGCAAACCAACACCTCAAGAAGAGCGGAAAAACGGCTTCATATATTCCACTAAATTTTCAGGTAAATGATAAACGCGATTTTTATAAGAACCACTAAAGGGAAATTGAAATTTTCTAAGTAAGCGATTTGCAGCATCACTGGAATGAATATTGAAAAATTCTCGTAACTGTTTATTTGTAATGGTTGGTCTAACTAAATATCGGTAATCTTGCAAGGCTTCAGCGAAAATCTCTTCGCTTGCATAGTGACAACGCGAGCATATCCAAAAACCACGAACATAATGCATTTTAAACTTGTACTGGCATTTCGGACAAAGCACGCCGTGGCGAAATCGCGAAGGATCGATAGGAGCCGGAATTTTCAATGGCTGATGTTTACTAAGAAGATGTTGAGCTAGTTGCGTTAACTGTTTATCACTTAAAGTAGCTTGTGAATATTTTTTAAAAAGGGAATGAAGATGTTTTTGAAGTCCTGAGACATGAAAAATTGGAATTGTATTTGGGTGACTTGCAATAATAGCATTGGGATTAGCAATGATCACTGCACCCTCAATGGGGAGAGAATAGTTTTGAGAAATAACTTTTAGAAATTGCATATGTCGTTGGGTCTGAGAAATCGCATTAGGAAATCCTTCAACTGTTCCGTCTGGCTTCGTTCGTATACACTGGTGAGTAATATCGTCAAAATCAAGACGTCCATTAATATTTTTAATCTCAACAACTAGCATAAAATTAGTGCAAATGAAAAGTGTATCGAGTTGATGTGAATGCTGTGCGGAATTCATTAGATTTAAATTATGCAATACGAAAAAAGTATAGGGGCATATTAATTCAAGCCACTCACGGTCAACTCTGCTTTCACCTGCAAAGCCTGCGTCGACTCTTCGAAATTGTTCATTATAATAGCTAAAATCTATATCCTTTTCTGTTAACCTTCTTTTTAACGCCTCTAACCACATTAATTTTATAGGTTTCTCTCTAATAGCAATATTCATATGTCGTTCCCTCCTATAATTTTTAAATCGTATTTTACATTAAAATCTCCACCTGTCCAATAAAAAAACGATGCAGAAATTTGCATCGTTAAATCAAGCTCAATCATTTTTTAGTTTTGGTCGTTCTTTCATATCGTGTGAGAAGCGTTCCAATAGCTGATCTAAAGAAACTCCCTCAGCTAATAGCTCGGCTAATAATTGCTCTGCATATTTTGAGCGTTTTATCTTTAACGTCCCTTTTAAAAGTACAGAGATGTGCTCGCCAATTTCTTGAACTTTATGTACGACAACATGGAAAGGAGCGGGATCATTATCTGGGGATGAAATAACTGCACGTACATTAAAAACAGTAGCATTCGCTAAAAGTTCATCAAAAGTTGAACGATATTGTCGGTCCATAAACAGTTCAAGAATCCAAGATTGATGGCTGTTTTCCTGGTTAATAATAATACCATCGACTAAAGGGAATGGTTGGATGCCATCTTTTGTGACAAGGTCAAAGGAAAGCATTTTAAATGTTTTCATTATGTAATATCCTCCTAAGTCAGTCATCCTTTTTAGTATAACATATTCCAATTGCCCTTGTTTGCGATAGGGTCAATGTTGGCTGTTCGCGCATTGTATCAATTACGTCTTGGCTTAATTGTTGCTGTCGCTTTGCTTACGCTACAGATAAATTGCCACAGGAGCTGAATGAAGAAAAAAACAGCGAAATTGCATATTTCAACAATTAGCATTGGCTATTACAGTCTTAAGCATTCAGTTCAAGAAAAGATTAAATTATTGAAAAGTAAAAACCTCAATATAACCAATTTATGATTAAAAAATGAAGGAAATGATAAAAATCGACTTTTGTCAATGTTGGATTCTTTCTTGTAAGATGAGAGCAATCAAAAGCAAAGGAGGTGAACCAATGAACCAAGTCGGGATGGTCGGGAGGTTAACAAAAGATCCTGTGTTGCGACACTTATCTGGAAATCGCGTACAAACACATTTTTCTGTAGCCATTAATCGCAATTACAAAAACAGTCGAGGGGAAGTAGATGCTGACTTCATTCTCTGTACAGTTTGGGGAAGGCTGGCAGAGCATATCGTGAAATATTGCGGAAAGGGCTCATTGATTGGAGTAAATGGCCGTATTCAATCAAGATCATTTTTAAATGAAGCAAGCAAAAAGGTTTTTATAACAGAAGTAGTCGTAGAAGATGTCCGATTTTATCAGCTTAAGCCAAGGGATAGTGACGGAGCTATTGTGCCGCCAAAGCCACCTGATGAGCAGGAAGGCTTAAAGGATTTTGTGCTACCTGAAGAAATACAATTACCTGTAGTATAGCATCCTAAATGGTACATACGGAGCAAGTACAAGTTGTCTGATCCGCCATTCTCCTTTATTACTTGCACCGTAATGAATAGGAAGGAATGATGTATACCATTCATTAACGTAGATCATTGCTGAAGACCGCACATCGATGATCATTTTCTATACAACTAAATATAAATATGAAGTAAGTAGGGAAGAAGTAACAACAATAATCCACTGAAATTCGTGAAATTAAAAAGAGCGCCAAGAACATTTCTGCTCTTGGCGCACTACAAACCTCTAATAATCCAGCATCATTAAATCACGAAGTTCATGATCTTCTAGCTCAGTTAACCACTGGCTTGATTGAATTAGTTCTTCTGATAATGCAGATTTCTGGGCCAGCATTTTATCGATTTTCTCTTCGATGGTGCCAATTGTCACAAACTTATGCACTTGCACAAATTGTGTTTGCCCAATACGATATGCACGGTCTGTCGCTTGATTTTCAACGGCAGGGTTCCACCAGCGATCTGCGTGTAATACATGATTTGCAGCCGTTAAATTTAACCCTGTTCCACCTGCTTTTAAGGAAAGGATAAATATTGGGAACTCGCCTGCCTGAAAAGCCTCTACTAAACGGTCACGCTGCTGCTTAGGCATTGCACCTGTTAAGAAAGGAGCATCAACATTATATAGTTCACTAAAACAATGCTGTAGTAATTGTCCCATTCCAATATATTGTGTGAAAATGAGGCACTGCTCGCCATTGTCCACGATTTCTGCAGCCATTTGTACGATACGTTCTAATTTTGCAGAACGAGTGAGCATTGTTTCGGCATCCTCGATAGGTTCTTTTAAATACAAGGCAGGATGATTACATAATTGCTTTAATTTACTGAGCATCTTTAAGACGCGTCCCTTTTTTTGAAAGCCTGTTAATTGTTCAAGCTGATCGAGCGTTTCTAATATATAACCTTCATATAGAGAAGCCTGTTCAGTTGTTAACGGGCAAAACTCATGAGACTCTTGTTTATCTGGTAAGTTAAGCTGTAAGTTTGGATCTCGCTTTGTGCGACGGAGTAAAAATGGTTGGATTTTTGCACGTAGCTTCTGTTTATGTGACTCCGACTCATCTCGTTCTATCGGTAAAATAAATTCTTCGTTAAAGCGACCGAAGCTACCTAAATAGCCCTTATGAATAAAGTCAAAAATTGCCCATAGCTCCGATAAACGGTTTTCAACTGGTGTACCTGTCAGGGCAATATGATGCATACCATGTAGTTTACGAATAGCTCTTGACTGTAGTGTTTGCATATTTTTAATATTTTGTGCTTCATCTAGAACAACTGCTGCCCAATTCACTTCCTGTAAAAACTCAGCATCCTGTGATACCGTGCCGTAGGTAGATAAAATCACATGTGGTTTTTCTCTTTCTACCAGCTGTTTAAAAACATCCTCCTTCGCACGATTTGCCTGATAATGCGTATGCACAATTAAGGAAGGAGCAAAACGCGCTATTTCCTTTTGCCAGTTGCCTAGCACTGAAGTAGGACAAATGATGATGGATGGTTTTGTATCCTCAATCGTTTCATAGAGATGAAGCAAATATGAAATAAGCTGAACGGTTTTACCAAGACCCATATCATCAGCAAGACAAGCACCAAAGCCTTGTTCACGCATGAAGACAAGCCATTCAAAGCCTTCGTGTTGATAAGGACGTAATTCAGCTTGCAAAGATATAGGAACCTGAACTGTTGGAAGCCCTTTTTTCTCCTGTAGCTGCTCCATATAGGATCTAAGCGATTGCTGCAACTCAAATGCAAAAATCGGGTCATCTCGCAATTCATCATCAGGATCCTCTTCGTCAAGAGGTAAGGATAAATCCTCTGGTAGCTCACGAAATAGCAATTCACGAACAGTCCAGCTTTCATCTTCTGCTTGCTGCATCAACGTACGCATTTCGTGCATCCAGTTCGCATCTACACGAAACCACTCTGTACCAATACGAATGAACTCACGTTTCTCCTCCACAAGCTTTTTAAATTGCTCAGGTGAAATGGACTGTCCATTCATAGAAAACTGCCATTTGAACGTTAAAATATCATCTAGTCCAGCAACCTTCTTTGTCGATACATTACCAGTACTTACACGAACACGCATTTTTGACTGTTTTAAATCCTTTAGCCAAGCTGGTAATACAACATCAAAGCCGAGTGCCTGTAATCTTGCTAAATCTTCACGTAAAAATGTTCGAACTTGTAAATCCTCAAGCATAATACGGATGAAAATATCGCTACGTAAATCTTCAATAGAAAGAAGATCTACAATTTGTCCTTGTTGTTGTTTAATAGCTTCAGCATACATCTGCCATTTTGCCGGTAGAGCGTCAGCGATTGGTAGCGACTGCTTTCGCATTGCAGGCGTCCAGTAGTTTTTGGTCGTAGCCGTACTGAGTACCGTTTCTAGAAGCCAAACATCTGAGTCTTCCTCAGGCTCACTTAAGCGTAGGGAGACAGTCACTGCACCTGCTTGTCGTTCCTGCTCTAATGGCCAACCACCACGTAAGAAAAATGGCACTAGCTTTGGTAAATCAGATAGTATAAGACCTGCTTGACCAAGCTTTTGCTGCACGGCCATTTCTAATAAAGCTGTATCTACACCGTCTATAGGGAATGTTAGTGAAGAAAAATCATCTGCAATTGTAGCGTACGACCAGAGCGAGGGCTCCTGCCAATACGTTTGTAAAGCCAATGCTTTTTCTAGCCATACCTGACTTTCTGCGTTCGCACCGTACCATTCAATAAAAGGATGTTGAAAACGGGATGAAAAAATATCTAGGAGCTCAGAGGTTGAAACTTCAACGGTAAGATCCGTACGATTGCTTAAAAGACCATAGATATTCGCCTCATAGTTAAAAAATAATGAAGAAATAAGTGAGTCTACATCCATTGCTGCACCATCAGCAGTAAAGCCCTGTAACGTAAAATATCCTTCCTGAACTGATTCAATACGTAACTGTAGGTTTTTTGAAAACGGGGAAGGAGCATTTATAGTCATCATACTAAGTTTCCTTTCTCAATTTCTTCCTGTAATGCACGAAGTCGTTTATACTCTGCACGAATTGTTTGCATATATGTTTCAAAATAAGCCGCTTTGCCAGCACGTTTTGCAGCACTGCGCATACTTTTCCAAATTCGTACAGCTTGTTTATAGTTCATACGTGATTTGTGCGAAATTTCAGCCATGGCATATAGATGATATAAGGGCAATACTGTTGCAGGAGCTGTTTGTAGCACATCCTTTAGTCCACACATTTCTAAATAAGAAAGGGAGGAAGGATTTAACTGATGGAGAGCTGCCCAATCACGGTAACGTCCTTTTTTAATAAGAAGGAATGAAAACGGCTGAAGCCCGTAAACACCAAATGCACTATATAATGTAACTTCCTCTTCCTCCGTAAGCTGTATATCTTCATACAAAAGCTGAAATTGCCGTACGTAATGAGCTCGCTGTACAACTGGTACAGTTTGCTGTAAAAAGACTTCGGTAAATGGTAGCATCGCACGTAAAATGATTGATTGTGAATATGACTCGCCAGCTCGCTTTGCAAAAGTCGCCAGCTCAAATAGATCCTTCATCTGTTGTACATCAATATGTGCAATGCTTTCCTGTAATAAATTCTCTTTTTGTAGCAGTACATAAAATAGCAGCTTTAATGACTGCAAGGAAATTTCCGGTGAAGGATCTTCAAGGTTATTTATAAGTGCTAATTCCTGTTCTCGTCGCGGCTTCTCATAAAAAAGTACTGCCCAAAGCAGCATATAAATTTGTAGTCGATTAGCAAACAATCCTTGTCGTTCCAATAAAAACTCTCTGACTAGTTCCTGAAGCGCATCATAAAATGGGTCAGTGGCAAAAAGTCGTGAACGACCAGTTAACTCTGTCAGTAAACTTTCGAATGATTGTACACTTTGATCAATAAAATATTTCATATAAGGAGAATCCAACGAGTGTCCTTGTGTTTCATTTACATGACGCCATATCGTATTAAAAATGGATAACTCCATGAAAAGCTTATAAAGTGGCTGCCACTCACGCTCGAATGGTAGATGTCGTCGAAGTCTCTCTAATGCATCAGTCCGTATAGCAGAAAGACCATAGCCATCTAGAATACGCCCAGGTGGCAATAATCGTTTCATTATTTCATTGACCATCAATTGCCAGCTTTCTGGACTCCGCTCATCTGCTAATGATTTTAATTGCACTGATTTTTGCGCACGCCAAGCACTTGACCAATCTTGCACAGAATCAAAATACTGATAAAGGGCAAGTAATGCGCCAACCTGATGTCTACACCATTTCAGCTGCGGACAGTTACAGCTCAACTCCTCTTTAGCAAAATCAATTTCTACAGAAGCAGGTCTGACATCCTGTACGCTTGCATATAATATAAAACTTGCTCCATTAAAACGTTCAAAGATAACTGATTTATTCCGCACCGAAAAAACAGCACGACGCACTAGCTCCTCGTCTTCAGTAGAGGAAGGATGTAATGCCTGTTCAGCTTCCTTTAACTTGGTAACGACAAATTCTTGATGTTCTTTAGCTATTTGGGCAATAGACAATGCCATAACCTCACTCCTTTCAGTGGACATTTAAGTATGAAGGAAAAAAGACTGTCCTTCCATTATACGATTAAAATACGGACATGATAAGCCGAATGATTTGAAAGAAAAAAATCAAGGAGAAGATAGTTAACAAGATTATTGATATGTGTTAAAATCTGAATAATCAGATAAATAAGGGAGGGATAAATGATGATGCAAGTTCAATATATGAAGCCATTTTACACAAAAATCACTGGAGATAAATTACGTCTAGTGTTTGCTTATCAATATTTCTCTATTTTAAAAGAGAATGAGATTTTCCATTTCATTCCGATCGAAGGTAAAGAGATGATTATCAACTTGAATACACAGCAAATTGAAAATTTATCTGAGGTATTTGTTTTCCAAAAGGGGAATCGTTTTATCCGACTACCACTATATCAATTATTATTAATTACAAATGTTCATGAGCATTTAGCGCCAATTCTTGAAAATGCTACACCTAAGCCACAGCTACCACTTGTTTCTTCAGTGACTGTCGGCGAAGTAGATCAGCTCATTACAGAATTAGAACAGAAAAACTATGATTATTTAATCGATCAGGCATTACTAGATAACGATAAAGCGCTCTTTTTTGATCTTCTACAACAAAAGAACCAACAACTCGGAGGTTTCTAAAATTGAATACACGGTATTGCAATTAAGCACCTACTTTTCACATATGAGAAGCGGGTGCTTTTATAAATTATTGTTGATAGGTCTAAAGTCTGGAAATCAGAAATGAATTAGAAACCATCACTATATAGAACCTACTAAATTAGAATACATTACCAAAATTAACTAAAATGAGTTGAACATAAACCGATATAAGTAAAAATAAAGGTGGTGAAATTATGCTTGGAAAATGGTCAGCAACAGGTTTATCAATCTTAAATAATATGAACAGACATTACGGTGCAATGAGTAAGTCAATGCTACGAATTTCTTCAGGTTACCGAATCAATAGTGCAGCAGATGATCCAGCAGGGCTCGCGATTTCCGAAAAAATGCGTGCACAAATTCGCGGACTAAATATGTCAGCGAAAAATATCCAGGACGGTATTTCACTTGTTCAAACAGCTGAAGGTGCACTGAATGAAACACATGCAATGATTCAACGCATGCGCGAACTAGCAATCGAAGCGGCCAACGATACATTAACGGATAGTGATCGGGAGAAGCTCGATTTAGAATTTCAGGAGTTAAAAAAAGAAATTCAGCGCACCTCGAAGGATACTGAATTTAATACAAAGACATTATTGAATGGTGATTATTCGACAAACGGTATTAAAATTCAGGCGGGTGCCAACTCAGGTCAAAGCATCGAGCTATTCATTAACGATATGGGAGCTGGAGCACTAGGCTTGGATGATACGACATCCATTGCAACTCGTGACAATGCCGACAAAGCCATTTCCACTATGGACGAGGCATTAAAGCGCGTGTCAAACGAACGCTCAAGACTAGGTGCCTACCAAAATCGCCTAGAGCATGCCTATAATGCAAACGTAAACACGGCGGAAAACTTACAAGACGCCGAGTCCCGCATTCGCGATGCAGATATCGCAAAAGAAATGATGAACATGGTAAAAGCACAAATCCTAATGCAGGCAAGCCAATACGTACTAGCAATGCATCTACAGCAAGCACAATCAATCTTAAAACTACTCGAAAGCGGAACAATCAGGAATCCCCGATAGTAAAGGTGATTCCTTTTTTAAATTTGGGTTAATCGATGATAGAAGGGCGGCAATCGCTGATAAAAGTGGAGTAATCGCTGATAAAAAGAGAACATCGCTGATAAAAGTGGAGTAATCGCTGATAAAAAGAGAACATCGCTGATAAAAGTGGAGTAATCGCTGATAAAAAGAGAACATCGCTGATAAAAGTGGAGTAATCGCTGATAAAAAGAGAACATCGCTGATAAAAGTGGAGTAATCGCTGATAAAAAGAGAACATCGCTGATAAAAGTGGAGTAATCGCTGATAAAAAGAGAACATCGCTGATAAAAGTGGAGTAATCGCTGATAAAAAGAGAACATCGCTGATAAAAGTGGAGTAATCGCTGATAAAAAGAGAACATCGCTGATAAAAGTGGAGTAATCGCTGATAAAAAGAGAACATCGCTGATAAAAGTGGAGTAATCGCTGATAAAAAGTGAATATCGCTGATAAAAGAGCCCAAATCGATGATAAAAAGTAAACACCGCTGATAAAAGAGCCCCAATCGCTGATAAAAAGAGAACACCGCTGATAAAAGAGCCCCAATCGCTGATAAAAAGAGAACATCGCTGATAAAAGAGCAGTAATCGCTGATAAAAAGTGAATATCGCTGATAAAAGTGAGTAATCGCTGATAAAAAGTAAACATCGCTGATAAAAGAGCCCCAATCGCTGATAAAAAGAGACCACCGCTGATAAAAATACAACAATCGCTGATAAAAAGTAAAATCCGCCGATTAACATACCAAAACCGATGACAGACATGCTATAATCGCTGCAAGGGTCGTGAATTATCTGATAAATCTAACAAAACTTTAAATAGAAAAGGAGAGAATTAATTGATCATAAAACCCTTCGCACCATCTCCGTTGACAAAAGGACTTCAAGCACTTGTGACTCGGTTACACCCTACGCACCCACAATATCAAAATCTTCAGCAGGAACAAAAAAATAAAGAAGCTGGCGATTTTGGAGAGCAATATGTAATGAATGAACTGCGGCAAACAGCATTATTAAACGATTGCCACATTTTCCACAATGTAATTCTTCCCTCTGTTCTTCCCATGCAAATCGATATTTTAATAATTGTCCCCAACGCTATCATACTATTAGAAATTAAAAATATTCGTGGAACTGTACATTTAAAAAATGACCCGCGTCAGCTCATTCGTACCTCAGAATCTGGAGAGGTTCATGTCTTTACGCATCCCGAAATTCAACTTGAGCAGTATATTAAAGGAATGAAACATTTCTTAGATATGCAAAATATTTCTATACCTATATTCGGCGCTGTTGTTTTCCCTTTTAATAATGTCAATATTCATCGAGAGGCCAGCGGATTGCCGATTTTAATGGCAAAAGAGCTACCGCTATTCCTGCATAAACATATAGAGAAAAGCAAAGAGACAACAACGATGAACGAAATCAAACACATTATTTTGTCACATTTAAGGGACAGAACGCCATTTCCACTTTGCCAATACTATAAAATTGATGTCTCTGCTTTGCGGCGGGGTGTTCATTGTGAAAATTGTGGTCAGTTGGGGATGAAGAAATTGAAAACAGTTTGGCATTGTGAGAGGTGTCAACATCGATGTCCCGATGCTCATATTCAGGCGCTAAAAGATTATTATATGCTTGTTGGCGAAACGATAACGAATCGTGAATGCCGCGATTTTTTGACTATAGAGAGTGGGCATGTAACCAAACGGATTTTACAAAAATTACAATTGCCACGTAGCGGATCTAACAAGAACACTAGGTATGGATTGTCTGGTTTATACGTGAATCGCTGATAAAACCTTAAACATCGCTGATAAAATTACCGTAATCGCTGATAAAACCTTGAACATCGCTGATAAAACTACCATAATCGCTGATAAAACCCAGAAAATCGCTGATAAAACTCAAAAAACCGCTGATAAACGCGCTGCAACCGCCACCAACCAACAAAACTTTTGCAAATCGGACACAGAAAACAGCTTCAAAATAACAAATTGATTCACACTTTCCCTTGAAAGATGTATACTATAATGCAGAACAAAAATGCACTAAGCATTTATAGAACATATAATTTAACTACTCGTTTTTGAAAACGGAAGGAAGAATAGAGAATGACGAAATCAATTTGTGTCGTTGGACTTGGCTACATCGGGTTACCAACGGCTGTAATGTTTGCCAACCACGGCATAAAAGTACATGGGGTGGACGTAAACCCAGCAGCAGTAAAAAGTATTCAAGAGAAAAAACTTCATATTGAAGAAAACGGATTACAGGAGCGCTTAAACAAAGCAGTAGATGAAGGTTTCCTAACGGCGTCAACGACACCACAGGAAGCGGACGTGTTCATCGTTGCTGTACCATCGCCAATCAATCCTGATAATACAGCGAATTTAGAATATGTACGTCAAGCTACGGCTTCGGTCGTGCCTTACTTGAAAAAAGGTAATCTTGTAATTCTTGAATCAACTGTACCACCGAAAACAGTGGAGCACATTATGCTACCTGAACTGATCAAGGCAAATCTTGAATTTGGTGTGGATTTATTTGTATCACATTCACCAGAGCGTGTTATTCCTGGTCGTATTTTTGAAGAGTTAGTGAACAATGACCGTATCGTTGGTGGTATTGATGAAACTTCTGCACAAATGACAAAAGAGCTTTATCAAACATTTGTGAATGGTACAATTCACCTTACTGATGCAACTACAGCAGAGTTAGTAAAAGTAATGGAAAACACTTACCGCGATGTGAATATTGCGTTTGCGAATGAACTAGCGAAATTAGCAGAGAAGCTTGATGTGAACATTTGGGAAGCGATTAAGTTTGCGAACTATCACCCACGTGTAAATGTTCACTTCCCAGGCCCAGGTGTAGGTGGTCACTGTATCGCTGTTGACCCTTGGTTCCTAGTAGAGCTTGGTGGGGAAACGGCACAAATTATTCACCTATCTCGTAATACGAATGATAGTATGCCAAGCTTTACAGCACAAAAAACACAAGCAATCTTAAATCAAAACAAAATTGCTGGTGGCAAAGTAGCTGTTCTTGGACTAGCCTTCAAAGGAAACGTTGATGATATGCGCGAAAGTCCATCAACAATCGTTATTGACGAGTTACAAAATCTTGGATTAGAAGTTATTTCATACGATCCACACATTAAAGAAAACAAACATGCTACACAAACACAAAGCATAGAAGAAGCAACAAAAGATGCAGATATCATTTTAGTTTTAACAGATCATAATGAATTTAAAGCATTAGAAGCTGCAGAAATTACAACGAAATCTAAAATCATCTTTGATACGAAAAACTGCTTAAAACGCGATAAATGGGAAGAAGCAGGCTTCCAGTTCCACCTTCTAGGAGATGCGAAAAACCGATGAAAGAAACAGTACTTGGCATCAATGTCAATACGGAAGGCTACGATGAATTAATGGATATGGCATTTGAGCGCATTGAAAAAAAACAAAAGGCGCTCGTTGTTGCCATCAATCCAGAAAAGATTATTAAGGCGAAAGAAGACCCTGCTCTAAAGAAACTTCTTAACGATGCGGAATTTCAAATTCCAGATGGCATTGGCGTAATTCTTGCTTCAAAAATTCAAAAAGGGCAAATTCGTGAACGTGTTACAGGCGTCGATATGATGATGAAGCTTTGCGAGGAAGCGGCAAAACGTGGCAAGCCTATTTTCCTTTACGGAGGGAAACCAGGAGTAGCGGATGCAGCAAAAGCAAAGCTAGAATCATTATTCCCTTCTATTAAAGTAGTCGGCACACAGGACGGCTATGAAAAGGATGAACAGAAGGTATTGGACCGCATTAACGAAGCACAGCCCGATTTACTTTTTGTAGCGATGGGAAGTCCAAAGCAAGAAAACTGGATCAATGCCAATCGTGATCAATTACATCCAACCATTTATCAAGGCGTGGGTGGATCATTTGATGTGCTTGCAGGTACAGTTAAGCGTGCACCAGAAATTTTCCAAAAATTTGGCCTTGAATGGTTTTATCGATTAATGAAAGAACCTAAGCGTATCAAGCGTCAAATCGCACTTCCACTATTTTTACTGGAAGTGGCAAGACAAAAACGTCAATAATTTTTAAAAAATGGTATTGTCGTTTTATATTGAAAGTGTTAGACTGTAGGTGTATAGGAATTTCCTCTATGAAATAAATAGAATTCCCTGCAAGGAAACAACGGTTGGTAGCCCAAGCGAAAAAAGCTCAAGCATTTATATGCTTGAGCTTTTTTCGTTATTTAAATTTATCTCGTATTTTAACGGGCAGTAATTTTTCTGTAAAGCGAAGCGCTAGGCACAAGACTCCCACCTCACCATCCAACGCAAGTAAAAAAATTAGGTGGAAGATTAACTGTTCGTAAAAGCCCAATTTTGGGGATGAAGAAACCCCACTGACTGAAGTTTCACTTTATATGATTTTAAGAAATTTGAACATTTATTGATAATGAACCAGAATTTTGTTGGAAAAGTTACGCAATATCACTTGAAAAATAAGCGTAAATAGATAACAATGGTAAAAGAGAGTTGTATGTCCTTATTTTTCCGGGAGCGAATTAGAAACTTTCCCAAAATATGATTGACAACTTTTAGGGATACAACTATACTTTTATGTGTAGTTGTTTATTTACTGCATTTCTATGTAGTAGAAACATAATTTTTGAACTTAGAGGAGGAAATTTTTCTATGGCTAACCAACCAAAGAAATACAAAAAATTCGTAGCAACAGCTGCTACAGCTACATTAGTAGCATCTGCAATCGTACCAGTGGCTTCTGCAGCAGGATTCACAGACGTAGCAGGTAACTCACACGAGGCATCAATTAATGCTTTAGCTGATAAAGGTATCATCAATGGATACTCTGACGGCACATTCAAACCAAACCAAACTATTAACCGTGGTCAAGTAGTTAAATTATTAGGCCGTTGGTTAGAAACTGAAGGCTTTGAAGTTCCAGCTGACTGGGATACAAAACAACGCTTCAACGATCTTCCATTAACTGCTGAAAAAGAATTAGTAAAATATGCTGCACTTGCTAAAGATGCAGGCGTATTCGCTGGTTCAAACGGCAACTTAAACTACACACAAACTATGCAACGTCAACAAATGGCAGTTGTTTTAGTACGTGCTATCAACGAAATCTATGAATTAGATTTAGTAAAAGAATACAAAGCAGCTGGTTTCAAGAGCGAAATCTCTGACCTAGACAAAGCTTTCTCTGCTGAGCAACGTGAAGCAATCACAGCTCTAGAATATGCTAAGTTAACAAATGCAGCTAGCCTACCAGGTAAAGCATTCAACCCAGCTAACTCTATCACTCGTGGTCAATTCGCTTCATTCTTAGATCGTACAATCAACCTTGAAGTACCATCAAAAGCTTCTGTTAAAGCTATCAACAACACAACTGTTGAAGTAACATTTGACAAAGAAGTTGATAACGTACAAGCTCTTAACTTCGAAATCAAAGATCTAGAAGTTAAAAACGCAGCAGTAAAATTAACTGACAAAAAAGTTGTTGTTTTAACTACTGCACCTCAAACAGCTGACAAAGAGTACAAAGTATCTCTTAACGCTGAAGAAATCGGTAAATTCAAAGGTGTTAACGCTGTAGTACCAACTAAAGTTGATTTAGTTGAAAAATCAACTCAAGGTAAACTTGGTCAACAAGTAACACTTAAAGCACAAGTAACTGTTGCTGAAGGTGCTTCTAAAGCTGGTGTTCCAGTAACATTCTTCATCCCAGGTTCTGCTAACGGAGTAAAAGCTCCTGTAACAGTTGAAGCTGTAACTAACGATCAAGGTATCGCTACTTACACTTACACTCGTTATGCTGCAACAAATGATACAGTAACTGTATACGCTAACGGTGACCGTTCTAAATTCTCAACTGGCTATGTATTCTGGGCTGTTGATCAAACATTAACTATTACTGAAGTAACTACAGGCTCTACAATCAACAACGGAGCAAACAAAACTTACAAAGTAGCTTACAAAGATCCAGACACTGGTAAACCAGTATCAGGTAAAACATTAAACGTTTCTGTTAAAGAAAACATTGATGTAACTGTTGATAAATTACAAAATGTATCTATTAACGGTACTAAAGTAGCTCAAACAAACAATGTAAACCCTGAAGCTGCACAAATCGTTACAGATTCAAAAGGTGAAGCTACATTCACAGTAACAGGTTCAAACGCTGAAGTAACTCCTGTAGTATTTGTTGGAGAAGCAGTTACTGGTCAAACAGCACCTTCTAAAAAATATGCTCCTGATGCATTACAAGCAAGTGCTGGTAAAGTAACATTTGGTGCAGTTCAATCTGCTTACACTATTGAATTAAACCGTGATGGTGGCGAAGTTGCTGCAACTGGTGCAACAAATGGTCGTAAATATAAAATGGTTGTTAAAGATAAAGATGGTAAGTTAGCTGCAAATGAAACAGTAAACATTGCATTTAACGAAGACATTGATGGTGTTATTTCAACTGTTACTGATGCTCAATTTGTAAAAGTTGAAAACGGTAAACAAGTTGGATTTGACGGTAAAAAAATCACTGTTAAAACTGACTCAAAAGGTGAAGCAAGCTTTGTTATTGGAACTGCTGAAGGTAATGTAAATACTTATGCTACTCCAATCGCTTGGATTGACATTAATAACCAAAGCGGAAAAGATGCTAACTTAGATAAAGGTGAGCCTTCAACAATTGCTCCAATTTCTTACTTCCAAGCTGCGTACCTTGATGGTTCTAAACTAATTGCGAAAAACGATAAAGGTGACGAGACTGAGAAATATGATGGTAGCGAAACAGCTACATTTGAAGTACAACTTACAAACCAAAGTGGAAAAGTAGTTCCTAACTCTGGTTACACAACTAAAGATGTATCTTACACTGTCTACAATACTGGTAAAAATAATGTATTAGTAGATGGAGTAGAAATTGCACCTAACCGTGTTCATACTTTAATTTCTAAAGACGGTAAAATTAAAGTTACTCCAGTAAAAGGTGAATCTACTTCAGTAAAAGTTCTTGCTACTGGTGTTGCAAAAGAAGATAATAAAGTAAATGGTAAAGAATTTGCATTCACTGCAAAAGAAGCTACAGCAACATTCACTGATACAAAAGAGATTACAAACCCATACACTGGTGTTCTTGATCTTGGAAGCATCGACAAAAAAGAAAAAGAAATCAAATTTGAAGGTAAAACTAAAGCTGTAGCATACGCTGGTGAAACTGGAAAAACTTACAAATACTTCGGTATTGGTAATACAAAAATTACTGATGCAGATGCTTTCATCGCTCTATTAGAAGAGTATAAAACTGCTGGTAAAAAAGTACGTGCAACATACGAAGTAAAAGACGATGTTGTAACATTCACTATCATCAGTGAAAATGCTGGTACTAGTAACCCTTCTGATGTAGTTGCTAAAGTAAATGCTGCTACAACAGCTGCTGAAGTTGAAGCTGCAATTAAAGATTTAGAGTCTTACAAAAAATTAACTGATGCTAATAAAAAAGAAGCTGTTAAAAATATCTTTGATGCATTACAACACGGTCAAACTTTCACATCAGCATCTCTAAAAGTTGAACTTGAAAGATTAGTTGCTATTAATGTAACTGCTGCTTACAAAGCTGGTGTTACAGGTGCTATTGGTAAAGAAGCTACTGCTGTTTACGCTAATAAAGCTGATGCAACTAAAACATTAGAAATCGCTTCTAAAGAAGGAGCAACAGAATACAATGGTGTTAAAGTAGTATTCGAGAAAAACACTGATAAAAAAGCAACTGATGTTGTAACAGTTTATGAAAATAAAACATTGAAAGTTCTATTACCAGTGAACGAAGTAACAGGTGCTGTTAATACGACATTTGAAAAAGTAGAAACTGCACTTAAAGCATTCAATAGCGGAGATTTAACAGTAAAACTAACTGGTCTTACTGGTGATGCTTCTGAATTAGAGGGTCAAACAATTGAGTTAAAAGGTGCAACAGCAACTACTCCAGAATCAAAAGCTAAAGTAGTATTAACATTCTCTGAAGCTGTAAACGTTCCAGCTGGTACTCTTGATTTCGTGGTTACTCATGCAGATACAACTACTGCTACTATTTCTTCTGAAGCAGTGGCAGTACAAAACGGTGTGAAAACTTTAACATTAGAATTTGCTGTAGATCCAAAATTAACTGCAACAGATACAATTACACTTGATACTGATATCACTCCAGTTTTAGCTGGTCAAACTTTTGGTACTCCAGTTAAAGTTACAGTTACTCCTTAATAAAACTAAACGAAACGTTACTTAATAAACTAGCTTGCTAGTGAAATAAGTAGATGATGACCCCATAGTTATAACTTTAATTAGTTAGACTCTATGGGGTCTTTTCTAACTATCGTGTTTGTATTCATCAGGGAAGTTCTGATGCGTGGGAAACAGTTCCGTTTGCTCACGAGCCTAATCCTCCTGCATCCAGTGCGAGTGTCTATCCGCTCAAAGGGGTGAAGTCAGGTGAAGTCGTACTCAAGGAATTGAGGCGGGGTTCTTTAAAAAATGGCTATGGCTAGGACGACGAATCCATGTAGGCTGTATGTGTCGATTATGTGTGCGTAATTGCTAGGGGTTCATGCATAGTTCTTTCATTTGCAATAATGAAGTGATCATCTGCATAATTTAGGGACTGTTAAACAGATGATGTGCATACTGTATAGTGGGAGCCTAAGGTCATTAAAAAGAGGGAACAAGACGATGGAACGTTTGAAGTCTTTTCGGAAGAGGTTCGATAGAAAACCTGCGAAGCCGAAGGGATGGCAGCGGGTTTGTAGTAGTGTGGATAGCTAGCCGCTTGGACTTGTATGGTAACATACGAGAAGGGTAAAACTAGCAGGAGCGAAGGAACCCAGTCAGTAGTAGTTCTATAAGAAACCTATTTCCCAAAAATTTGTTTCTTTCAATATTGTTATTTAAGAGGCAATCATGTATGTGATTGCCTCTTTTTTAGGATGCGTCCAGCATAAATGTAACCTATAGGGTGTCCATGGTGACACGGAATCTTATAATATAAGATCCTCCCTTTACTACACATGAAGCTTTTGAAATAGAGAGGTTAGCCCTCTAGTACCTAATCCTAATCCTACATGTATTGTATAGGCGGTTGCTTTTCTGGGTTAGTCAAAACCGTAATAACGCACACTTTAAACAGTTAATATATAATTGATACAAAAATTTATTAGCCTTTATTCCTTCTACAGGAGTAAAGGCTTTTTACATTTAAAGGAGGGATTCATATGGAAGAGAAACATCATGTGCCTGTAAAGCTTGTAGACATTGTACAGGTGAAATTAGTTCGGGAGAAAACAATATCCTACAAAGAAAGGCGGATTCGTTCACCTCATGATGCATATAAAATTTTTCAAGAGATAGTCGGGGATAGTGACAGAGAAGTGTTTGCTATTGCTTGTTTAAGTACTTGTAACGAAGTCAACTGTTTTCAAATTGTTCACATTGGTTCCATTAATATCAGCATCGTCCAACCTAGCGATGTCATGAAAGCAGCAATCCTCTCCAATAGCGCAAGTATTTTAGCCTTTCACAATCATCCATCAGATGACAGTACACCTTCACCAGAAGATATAGCTATAACAAAGAGACTTGTAGAAGCAGGTGAAATCATCGGTATTGACGTTTTGGATCATTTGATTTGTACATCCATAGGTTTCCGATCATTAAAAGAATCTGGTTATATGTAAGTAATAGGAGGAATAAGATGATGGAGGAATTACAACGTTTTATAGAAGGCATGAATAGGTTAATAGGAAAGACAATCTCAATAGACGAAGTAGGTTATGAATCACTTTTATTTGAGAAGGAGGAAATCGATGAAACACTAATTTCAACAGAGATACTAACACCATTGTCAGAATCTATAATGACAACTTCAGTAGATTATACAGATGCAGAGGGTAATTATTATTTGTATTTATCTGTGTCCCGTGATGAGATCAAATTACCATCGTATGAAGTATGGTTAGTAAATGGTGAATTGATTCCTAATGTTTTTGGAGGCAGTGAAGATGTACGTTAGAAAGTATGTGAAAATACAAGTGAATGGTGATACCTACTACAGAGAAAAGAATGTGGTCGGCTATTACGGTGAATTTCTATCTGAACCATTAGCACCATTTGAGATTGTAGAAGAAGTAACGATAGAAGTCGATGAAATACTTTACTTGATCAATCGAATACAAGATGTAAAACTTCGGAGTATTATCCGTCATTACATTGCCTATTTAGAAAAAATAGTTATCGCTAAAGAATGTGATTAGATGAGTTACTGAATTGAACTCACGACATTTCTAATGAAAAACTGACGACATTAGTAAATACCAATGGCATAGAAAATGAGAAGTGCATGCGACACATAGCATGTGCTATTTTTGTGTGCCTAAAAACTGACGACATTATTATATAACTGGCGTGAGTGGTCTAAGTTAAAGATCATAGTTCATTGAAAGGAGGTGAGAAATAAATGTGGGGAGAACTACTAAAAATAGTACTTGTAGCTGTTATTACAGCTGTAGTAGATTACGTGATTAACCAAAAAGATTCGGTCATTCTATCTTTTAGATAGTAATTTGTAAAAGGAAACCAGTCGAAAAACTTGCAGGGAGGGGATGGAAACGAGCGATGTTTCCATCCCTCTTTTTTTGATTTCGAGAGAGGTTCAACGTTCTGAACAATTTGAGCCACTCATTGTAAGCAAATCAAGCAAATGTACCTTTTTAAAGTGATAGAAGAGATGAAATGTATGGAGCCGAAAATGAACGTATTAGAGAGGTTTTCTAAGTGGTTAGAGGATGAAGGAAAAGCAGCTGCAACCATTGATAGTTACATAAATGATGTGAAGAAGTTTAATCAGTACTTATCTGAAAAGGATGTCGATTCAGAAGTATTACTCTCACGTTTTTTATTTACTAGTTTCATGAAGCAATTAGAAGTAGAAGGGATGGCAGTGTCAACTATTAATAAGAAAGTGAATTCTTTAAAGGTATATAACGATTGGCTCTATTATGAAAAGATGGTTGATGAAGTGTTCATTAGTATAAAAAAAGATAAGGTAAAAATAGCAGTTGGTAGTGAAGCAGATGTTAGTGTGCTAACAGATGTACAAGTTGAGCAGTTTCTATTTCACCTAGAGAAAGAAAGTCAACGTAACAAGTTAATTGGCTACCTTTTGTTGTACACAGGTATTCGAGTTAGTGAGCTTGTCCACATTCTACTAACAGATGTGGATCGACTGACTGCACAGCTGACGGTGAAAGGAAAGGCTAGCAAACTCCGAGTCATTCCTCTCAGAAAAGATGTGTTGGATGTGCTCCAGCAGTACCTAAAAAACGAACGAGCCAACAGTAAATTCCCTGACAGCCCATTCCTACTTGTCAGTCAACGGGCAGAAAAAATGCATCGGGACGCAGTGAGACGATGGCTTGAACAAACAGGTGGACAGCTAGGCTTTCATATGCATCCACACATGCTTAGGCATACGTTCTGTACAAGGTTGCTTCGGAATGGTGTCGATATTACCACCGTAAGTAAACTAGCAGGACATGCCAATCTAAATATGACAGTAAAGTATTACATCAATACATCGAAGGAAGAAAAACAGTCAGCGGTGGAAAAGTTGTAAGTATCAAATAACGGCTAGTAAGATTACTAACCGTTATTTTTTTGATGAGCTGCAATTAACTCATCTAAAAAAGCAGAGATGTGTTGAATCTGTCCATCTGCTTGTAATTGTTTTACATAGACCATATGGTTTTTCTGCAAATGTGCAGTAAATTTCACCCGATTTGCCTTGTAGGTATCGGAAACTTCTTTCTTTGGTCGACCTCTTTTTTCAACGTACCCCGCATTTTTAAGTCGACCTAAAATTGTAGTGATTTGTTGTTCTTGAAAGTGAATTCTCTTTTCCAATTGTTTGTGTCTAGTTGGATTGACTGTTGCTGCAAACTGCTGCTTAAAGTCTTGTAGTTTTTGTTTCATATCGTGCAGGAATTGTAGCTGTTGTTGGATGTATTGTTCGTTTTTTTGAGCAGCCTGTTCTTTCTTTGCTTCTACTTTTTCTTTTGAAAAAATGACTTTCCCCATCATTCATCACTCCATTAAATTAGAATAATAACTTGTTTGATGATTTTTGGTCGACTAAAATTAAAAGATAATAATCATCGGAGGAAATATATGTATACGAAAGATCAAATGATTCAACTAGCTTACCAACTAGAAAATAATTTAGATGAAATTACAGACTCCATGGATAATTTAATTCAAGACAATGATAGCAAAGAAAAATTAAACTATAGCCGTTCAAAAAAACGTAAAGGAGATGAAATTGAACAAATTTTAAATTGTCGCATTATGGAGTTTCGCCAAGGGCATTCTTATCATCTACCAAAAGAGTTTGTAGCACTTTGGGCGTTATTATTAGCAGATTCCACGATTGAAAATGGAGAAGATGGTATTGAAATGAAGGGTATTTTAAAGGGATTAAAGCCTACAACAAATACTAGAAAAACCATTCCAGCAGCCATTATTGAAAAATTACGTATGGGTTTACAAATTGCGTATGTAAGAGCATTTAAAGGGGAAAACCATGATATTAATATAAATGAATTAATCGACATGCAAATTCAAGCAATCCAAGAAAATTATTTATTTAACATTGAAAAAAAGAAGAAAGAAAAAGAAATCCAACAATTAATAAAAGATGCATTCCAAACAAAATTTGGGCGACCTAATCAGTATACAGTTCAAGCATCTAAGGAAAAGCATGAGGAATTGTATCCATTTGGAGAATTAACGTACGAACAGCAGTTAGAAAAGATGGATGAATTAAAGGAGAAAATAAAGCGACAACTTGAGAATTGGTGATTTATAGCCATCCAGCAATGGATGGTTTTTTCTATGTTTTCTTCTTGGGTGACAGAAAAAAGGTGTCATCTTACGTAGTGAATAAAAGAACGTATGATAAAGGAGTAAGAACAACTTGCAACAAAGAAAGGGGCAAATAACATGTTAACAAAAGAAAACCATGGTATCCAATCAGAAAGGGAAATATTTATGAATCCAATTCCATCAAGTGGGTATGGAGTAATTTTAAAAACAGAATCAGATGTAATTAATAACACCTCTCAGCTTGTAATCAACGAAATCACAATGGAAGCTTCTTCATTAGTTGATGAGAAAGTAATTACAATACTACCTGCGATTCAAACATTTATGCAATGCAATTTCGATGACTACGATTTAATGGCTTCAGACATTGTAAATGGAAGTTTGATTCTAACGTATGGAGTAGTGAACTTTAATTTCTACGATTCACTGTCAGACTTAATTTCAAACGAATTGCATACAATTCATGAGCCATTAACTAAGGTAATTGAAGATAACATACTGATCGATGTCATACTAACTGTTCAAATTGAAACCAACTGAAAGGAGCTAATCAACCATGAATAAAGTAAATAATCACAAGAAACCAATTAAAAAGAAGCCATTTGTTAAAAGCTCGCAACCATCTTCAACAAGTACTGATTCAGTCAACGAAAACGAGCAACTTACTATCATTGACCATACAACACTAGTTGAAACGGAGGAACTTAAATTGAATGAAACTCAAAAAGCAGAACTAGAAACACTAGAGTTGCAGTCAAACATGGCAACAGAAACAGCCGCAGATGAAAAAGCCAATCTTGAAACCGCATCTTCGGAGTTGCCATCAAATGCAGAGCCAGAAACACCAATGGTGGAAGAAGATTCGACATCGGAGCTACCTGAACCAGCAACGAACGAATCAAAAGAAGAGCAGCAACCAGAAGAACCTTCACTAGATGATGCTATTAAATCTACTGAATCAACCGTATCTATAGAGAATACAATGAAAGCTTCTAAGCAGGTAGAACCTGATTCTTTGGAACGGGATGATACTTTGCTAGATGAAGCTGTCGCATCTACTCCGAATACGACAAAACACCGTCAAATGAATGCACCTCTAACCGTTGTGAATCATAAGAACGGAAAGCGAGTAAAAATCGGCAAAGAGGTTTGTGTAAAACTTCAACTAGCAGATGGAGATCTAGTCGATGTCTTCGTCAAACATGACACTGTTCTGGTTTGTAAATCACTTAATGCAGGTGGACATAATTTAAATAAGGGATGTTTTATTTACAATAAGGACTTAGTAGAAATGATTACGGATGCATGCGGTTTAAACTTTGAAGGAAAATCATCAAATAGCTTAACACAAGTGAAATACGTACAATCACAAGGACGTAAAGTTGCAGTTTTTGAGAAAGGGAGTGATATTCAATGATTACAGAAGGGGCATTATTAGTGGGAGATTCTTTTAGATTTAAATCCTTTTTACTCAATAAAGACGGTGTCTATCGTTATGATGCTAAAAAAGAAGAGTATGAATACTTATGTGCACCTGTATTTATTTCATACAAACGACAAGACTATCTCAATAACCAAGTTACTTTAGGCATCAATTATTGGCAAAATGATCAATTTAACATTTTGGAAATTGATGCAGCAACATTCAATAAACAGATGATAGATGTGCTTGCTCCAGTTGGCTTTCTAATTCCCTACTACTTTAAAAACTATGTCAATGCGTATCTCATCTTGCAGCAGCAAGATGTGAAATTTAGAAAGGAGTATCACCAAATTGGATTCTTAGCTAGACAATCAAAAGATTTGCCTCTTATTTACGGATTATCTGAGCCGATTAGTCATTCTGAAACGAACTTACAATGGAACGAAGCCTTATGTAGATACGATTTGAAGCCTAATGGTGATTTTAATCAATGGCTAGACATGGTGAAAAAGCATGTTGTTTCAAACCCAGCATTAAGTTTTATGTTGGGTGTGGGTTTTTCTTCCATGCTAATTGGATATAGTACCACTACATCAGAGCCTTTGAATACACAACTTGTACATCTTTTAGGGGAGTCGGGTTCAGGGAAAACAACAGCTGCCATGTTAGCCCTCTCTATCTTTGGAACTCCACGGGAGCTAGGAGATAAATCTCTATTCAGCACTTGGAATGCAACAAATAATGCGTTAGTTAATAAATTAACAGGAAACTATGGTGTACCGGTATTGTTTGATGAATTTTCAATGTCTACTGCTAGTACAGTCACATCATTAGTATATGTCTTGGCTAGTGGTAAAGATAAGGATCGAATGACCGATCAACTGAAAATAAAAGCAGGAGAGACTTGGGGAACTGCTTTTATCACTACAGGGGAGAATAGTATCTTTGAAAGAACAAATCGAAACAAGGGGCTTATCGTTCGTCTACATGAATACGACAACAAACAATGGACAACTAACGCTGAACAATCAAATGAAATTAAAGCTGTTGTAAATGAACATTACGGACATGCTGCACTTGTAGTCGCACGTTATTTAGCGGAATCTAATTGGTCATCCGTCATGCCAACTATCCAATACTGGAAGGAACAGTTGCTCCCAATGTTACCTGAGAGTGATGTTAAGGATCGTGTAGCACGTAAGTATGCAGCAACTATAGCTGCTCTAGCATTAGCAGGTGAAGCAATGGATGTTGAGTTTCCATTAGATGAAGTCATCGAATTTATTGTGCAAAATGATTATATTTTAGAAACACAACGTGATTTAGCAGAAGTTGTATATCGGAGTGTGATAGATGATGTACGAGCAAATGCGAATCAGTTTATTTTTCCTAATGTAGCACAATCCAGTTTTCACATAAAAGGGAAAATTCAACGTTACCAATCATTCTATAAAGTGTATTACATTAAAACAGAATTTGAAAAATTGTTACAAAGCCAAGGGATTACAAACTTCTCAGGTATTATAAAAATGCTAAAACGGAAACCTTATTTCGAAGCAGATACGGATCGACCTACACAGCGAGTAGTCATCGAAAAGGACAAAGGCAGACAGAATACCTATGTCTTCAAAATACCAAAAGCAGAGCTAGACACATGGTTAGGTTAAATCGAAAACAAAGTAAATCAGTAAATAAACAAGGATAAAATCTATATTATAAAAATAGTAAGGGTAGTAGATATCAACTGCTACCTATTTTTGGGGAGGAGTTAATATGAGAAGTAAAACAGAAAATACGGTAACGGATAACATTCCGATGTTTAGTATATCTAAAGAAATGTTCCTTGAGACTTTAAAGAATAAGCAGCTAAGCGGTGAAACAATTCGTGGCTATTCGGTTGACCTTAATCAATTTCAGAAATTCTTAATTAAGGATAATAATGCACCTGTATTTATGGAAAGCATTACAACGGAAGCTATTGAAGCCTATGTAAAGATGTTAAGAAAGAGAAAGCTGACACCTACATCCATTAATCGAAAAATTAATTCTATCTCATATTTTTGTAAGTTTGCTATAAAGAAATGTTGGTTGTCATTTAATCCAGCAGACGATGTGGATCGTATACGTGCTACAAGAAAAGAACGTACTTTTTTAAAACTAGAGGAGATACAAGCGATAGTAGCCAAAATTCCACAAGTAACTATAAAATATGTTGTTATTCTTATGAGTAATACAGGTTTACGTATTAATGAGGCGATAAATTTACGATTACAGGATGTAGATTTTGAGAACAAGATTCTTCATGTGATTCAAGGAAAGGGAGGTAAAAATCGGGATGTGCCACTAAATGACGAACTCATTAAACATCTTACATTTTATAAGGATAGACATCGCTCACGAACAAAATCTTTAAATTTCTTTGTAACGAAATCTGGTGGTATTAGTCAGCAATACGTCAATCAGGAGCTGAAAAAAGCAGCAAAAGCAGCTGGAATTGAAAAAGACGTAACAAGTCACGTTCTTCGCCATTCTTTTGCCTCACAATTAGTACAAACAGATACTCATGTAGCTATCATTTCAAAACTTTTAGGTCATGCAGATGTGCGTACGACATCCATTTACATGCACGCTGACCAAGAGGATTTGCAGCAAGCTGTTAATACAATTAAATTTCTAAACTAAAGGAGGGATTCGTATGATTGATGATGTATTCCAAGATGAAAAAGTAGCGACGGTCTTAGAGTTACTGAAAGAGGGATATAGTAAAGATGACCTCGGTGATTACTATGAACAAAATCCAAAGTCTGTGGACATCTATATGCGAAGAAAAGGATTCCGTTGGTGTAGGGAGGAACAAACGTATGTAATTAAGGAGGAAAATAATGAACCGAAACTAGAAATTGCCATTCAAGAAGTCAATACAAAAGCTGCTCAAATTGTACGGATGCTGGATGTAAAGAATCCCAACATACGACAGACTGTATCAAAGCAAGGTTTTGGGTCTATAGAAGAAATGGGACAATACATGAAAGGACAAGGATACATCTGGGATGAGGAGATAGGGAACTATCGGTACGATGAATCTAGTAAAACAGATGTTGCTGAATCAGAGCAACCAATTACTTTACCTGTAGGTGCATTGGACGGGGAAGCAATTGTACAATTATTGGTACGTCATCAAGAAAAGCTTCTCCATCTACTACAAACTGAACAAACGGGTAGTTTGCAGACATATCGATTCAAAGGTAATAAAGTAAACAAAACACTAACACTTGCCTCTAGTGCCGCTGCTCTGCTAGAAGACTATCAAAAAGAATACAACATCACCCAAAGGTCTATCATAGAAACTGCACTAGCAGAATTTTTAGAGCGACATGGCTACGAGGAACAGTTACGACAAGCAACAACCTAACAAAATAGAACATGACTTCGGTTGTGTTCTTTTTTTACCCGTACGTCCCGTCTGTAAAACCCGTTCTGAATCCTTGTGTGCCAAGGGTTGCCCGGAAATCCCGCTTTTCTTCAAAATGAGATGCTTGATAGAAAAAGTTCTATTAAGTGGAGAGGATTATATTATTGATTTGAAAATGAACTATTAGGGAAAATAAACCTTACTGAATTCGTTACCTTTAAAATCAAAGAGTAAATTTTTTTGTCCATATTTAAGACTGTTATGTTATAGGCAGTTAACCAAACAGTTGTTATTTTTCTTTTATAGAATCCTTTAAATAAAGGATTACTTCTAACAGAACATGTTTTTTCATTGTTTTTACCTTGTTACTTCATAAGTCTATTTAATGTAGTAGAATTTCAAAGTTTTGTTTTTGATTGTTTCTTCAATTTTTACGGGATTTTCGGGAATTTGATGTGTCTCATCGAGTTGTGTCGGGTTTTCATGCGGGAGTGACGGGAAAATAACTAGAATTTTGGTCTACAAAAATTATGATGTGCTTTAGTAAATCTACGATAATTTCACTATAATTTATTTATACTTTTACTATATCTCATTTTGAAGATTCTCATAAATCCATGCGGCACAAGGGTTAGAGTGGTCTACAAAAATTAGAGAAAACCCACTTAAGAAAAAGCTATCAACAGCACAACTGTTGAAGTAACATTTGACGAAGAAGTTGACAACGTACAAGCTCTTAAATTCGAAATCAAAGATTTAGAAGTTAAGAACGCAGCTGTAAAACAAACTAACAAAAAAGTTGTTGTTTTAACTACTGCACCACAAACAGCTGACAAAGAGTACACTGTATCTCTTGCTGGCGAAGAAATCGGTAAATTCAAAGGTGTATCAGCTGTAGTACCAACTAAAGTTGAGTTAGTTGAAAAATCAACTCAAGGTAAACTTGGTCAACAAGTAACACTTAAAGCACAAGTAACTGTAGCTGAAGGTGCTTCTAAAGCTGGTGTTCCAGTAACATTCTTCATCCCAGGTTCTGCTAACGGAGTAAAAGCTCCTGTAACAGTTGAAGCTGTAACTAACGAGGAAGGTATCGCTACTTACACTTACACTCGTTATGCTGCAACAAACGATACAGTAACTGTATACGCTAACGGTGACCGTTCTAAATTCTCAACTGGCTATGTATTCTGGGCTGTTGATACAACATTAACTATTACTGAAGTAACTACAGGTTCTACTGTCAACAACGGTGCTAACAAGATTTATAAAGTAACTTACAAAGATCCAGACACTGGTAAACCAGTATCAGGTAAAACATTAAACGTTTCTGTTAAAGAAAACATTGATGTAACTGTTGATAAACTACAAAATGTTACTGTTAACGGTGTTAAAGTAGTTCAAACTAGCAATTCAAATACTACAGCTGCACAAATCACAACTGATACTAATGGTGAGGCTACATTCACTGTAACTGGTTCAAATGCTGAAGTAACTCCAGTAGTATTTATTGGTGAAACAGTTTCTGGTCAAACAGCTCCTGCTCAAAAATATAACGCTGATGCATTACAAGCAACTGCTCCAAAAGTGAAATTTGGTGCAACACAAGCTGATTATGCTCTTGAAGTAACTCGTGATGGCGGTGAAGAGGCTGCTACTGGTTATAAAAACGGACGTAAATATAAAGTTGTTGTAAAAACTAAAGATGGTAAATTAGCAGCAAATGAAACTGTAAATGTTGCGTTCAACGAAGACATTGATGGAGTTATCTCTACAACTACTGATGCTAAGTTTGTTAAAGTAGATGATGATAAACAAATTGATTGGGAAAATAAATACAATACTGATGCTAAGGCAATTATTGTTAAAACAGACTCAAAAGGTGAAGCAACTTTTGTTATCGGTAACGACAAAGCAAACTCATATGCTACACCGGTTGTTTGGATCGATGTTAACTATCAAAGCGGAAAAACTGGTACTTTAGATAAAGGTGAGCCTACTGCAATTGCTCCAATTTCTTACTTCCAAGCTCCAACTATTAATGGTGCTAAATTAGTTTCTAAAGATAAAAATGGCGATGAAACTTCTAAGTATGTTGGAAAAGAAGCAGCAAAATTTGAAGTAGTTCTTGTGAACCAAAGTGGCAAAACAGAGAAGGACTCTCAATACACAACTAATGAAGTATCTTACTCTATTGAAAACACTGGTGCTAACGAAGTTTTAGTAGAATATACTTACGATAAGGAACCAAGAAAAATTACTGTAGGTTCAAATCGTGTTAATTCTGTAATTGCTGACAATGGTACAATTAATGTTACAGCTGTAGATGGTAAATCTACTTCAGTAAAAGTTTCAGCTACAGGTGTTGCTAAGAAATATGAAAATGGAAAAGTTGTTAAAGAATTCTCATTCCATTCTAAAGATGCAACAGCTACATTCACTTCAACATCTGAAGTAACTAACCTATTCACTGGTACAATTAAATCATTCAATACTGATAAGAAAACTATCGTATTTAATGATAAAGATGGCGATAAAGAAGCTGTAAAATATGCTGGTGAATCTGGTAAGAAATATGTATATAAAAATGTAAATAGTGCACCACTTTCTGAAACTCAATTCATTGAACTTCTTAAAGATGCATCAAAAGGAGTAAAAGCAACTTATGAAGTGAAAGATGATGTAGTAACATTCTATGTACTTTCTGTTGATGCTGGTGCCACTCCTCCACAGGACGCTCTTGTTGCTGATGCAGCAAAAGCACTTAAAGATGCAATTGATGGAGTAAAAGTTTCTGATTATGTTGAACCTGCTAAAGCACAAGCAGCTGTAGATGCAGCGAAAAAAGTTTTAGATGATACTAAATCAACTACTCAACAATTAAAAGATGCAAAAACTGCATTAGAAACAGCAGTGAAAGATCTTCCAAAAGTAGATCAAGATAACAAAGCTGCTAAAGATGCACTTGATGCTGCAATCAAAGCAGTAAAAGCTAATGAGTATATTCCTGCTGACGCTACTAAAGCAACTGCTGCTGTAACTGCTGCAGAAACAGTTTTAGCTGATGCTAAATCAACTACTCAACAATTAAAAGATGCAAAAACTGCATTAGAAACAGCTGTAAAAGATCTTAAGCTAAAAGCTACATTTGATGTTACAAAAGTAAAAGCTAGTGAAGTAGTGGCTGCTGGTACAAATAAAAATGAACTAACATTCACATTTACATCTAGTGACGCTGCGTTAACTGATGTTGACTTTGTTACAGTTCCAAAAACAGCTACTGGTGCTGATGATTCTATTGCAACTATAGCGAAAACTGCTACTGGTGAACTTAAATTAACTGTTGCTGATAAAAATTTAGCTCCAATTGATTTAACTAATGTTTTCACGAATACATTTACTTTCGACGTATCTTTAACTGCTAAAGATGCTAAAGAAACTCCAGCAAAAATTACTGTTAAGTATGATGCTGCAAAAACAAAATGGATTGCTGAAGTAGCTTCTAAATAAAACTAAACGAAACGTTACTTAATAAACTAGCTTGCTAGTGAAATAAGTAGATTACGACCCCATGGATTTAACTTGAAATAGTTAGACTCTATGGGGTCTTTTCTAACTATCGTGTTTGTATTCATCAGGGAAGTTCTGATGCGTGGGAAACAGTTCCGTTTGCTCACGAGCCTAATCCTCCTGCATCCAGTGCGAGTGTCTATCCGCTCAAAGGGGTGAAGTCAGGTGAAGTCGTACTCAAGGAGTTGAGGCGGGGTTCTTTAAAAAATGGCTATGGCTAGGACGACGAATCCATGTAGGTTGTATGTGTCGATTATGTGTGCGTAATTGCTAGGGGTTCATGCATAATTCTTTCATTTGCAATAATGATGAGGTTATCTGTATAATTTAGGAACTGTTAAACAGATAATGTGCATACTGTATAGTGGGAGCCTAAGGGCATTAAAAAGAGGGAACAAGACGATGGAACGTTTGAAGTCTTTTCGGAAGAGGTTCGATAGAAAACCTGCGAGGCCGAAGGGATGGCAGCGGGTTCATAGTAGTGTGGATAGCTAGCCGTTTGGACTTGTATGGTAACATACGAGAAGGGTAAAACTAGCAGGAGCGAAGGAACCCAGTCAGTAGTAGTTCTATAAGAAACTTATTTCCCCAAAAATTTGTTTCTTTCAATATGGTATTTTATCTGAGGCAATCATGTATGTGATTGCCTCTTTTTTAATAAATATAGGAACCGCTTTACCCTTTATACTAGTAGTCAGGTTAGAAAGAAGAGTTACTTGATGTAGTCTTGGTTAGAAAGGCCCTTCTTTTTAGTTATTTGTTATTGGCAATTTCTTTTATAGCGGAATATCTAAGATAAATGTAAATATTTATAAAAATTATTGAATTCTATTAGATTTTATTTAATTTCCTATAAAAGTTTCTATTTTTCTATTATTACATTTAATTTACACAATATAGATACTATTAAAATAGTGCATTAACAATAATATGTTTACATATATATGTAGTGGGGAAATAGGTTTTTAATATTACGATTATTGATGGCACGCCGTATGCGATGAAAGTCGCCTGTACGGTGTATGCCCAAACCGAAAGCCTAGATAGAGAGATGGTATAAGGTGGGAATAGCGAAGGTAAGTTTACTTTGTCGTTAATGCATTCAAACGACACACATGCGAATTTAAACAATATTGCTAGAAAGGTGACGGCAGTTAAGGAGGTTAGAGCTAAAAAACCTAATTCATTACTTTTGGATGCTGGCGATGTCTTCTCTGGAACTTTATATTTCAATGAATTTAAGGGACAGGCTGATTTGGCGTTTATGAATTTAATGGGTTATGACGTGATGACATTCGGAAACCATGAATTTGATTTAGGCTCGACACCAGAAGGACATCAAGCCTTAGTTGATTTTATTAAGGGAGCAAAATTCCCGTTTGTTTCTTCAAATGTTGATTTTTCTAGGGATGCGAAATTTACTGGTTTGTTTACAGACCTCATTTCAAGTGATCCTAAAAACGGAAAAATCTACAACGGTATTATTAAAGAAATTAATGGTGAAAAAGTTGGGATCTTTGGTTTAACTACTGGAGAAACAAAAGATATTTCTTCGCCAGGCAGTGTTGCATTCGAAAACTATATTGAGGAAGCAAATAAAGCAGTAAAAGCCTTTGAAGATAAAGGCGTCAATAAAATAATAGCTTTAACGCATATTGGATATGATGACAACCCTGCATATGATAATGATCTTACCTTAGCAAAATCTGTAGAAGGTATCGATGTTATTGTAGGTGGGCATAGTCATACTCAGCTAGATAAACCAACCGTTGTAAATAAAAATACGACTGGACAAGCAAAAGCTCCAACGGTAATTGTACAAGCATATCAATACAATGATTATTTAGGTACTTTAGATGTTACCTTTGACCCAAAAGGTGTTGTCGTTAATCATAATGGTGCTTTATTAAAAGTAGCTGATTATACTGAGGATGCACAAGCAGTAGAACTGTTAAAGCCTTATAAGGCGAAAGTAGAAGAAGTTTCAAAGAAAGAGATCGGTGCAGAAGCTTTAGTAGCGTTAGAGAGTCCACGTACTGGTGGAGATAATACAAAACCAAGTGTTCGTAAAAATGAAACACCTTTAGGCAATGTTATTACAGATGGCATGCTTGAAAAAGCACGAAAATATAATAAAGACGTTATTATGGCTCTTCAAAATGGTGGAGGTATTCGTGCTGGAATTGATCAAGGACCTATTACAGTTGGTGAAGTAATAACAGTACTTCCATTCGGGAATACTTTAGCGACAATGGAAGTAACCGGAAAAGAGTTGAAAGAAGCATTTGAAGTTAGTGTTGGACAATATCCTGCTGAAAATGGCGGATTCCTACATGTTTCTGGTGCAAAGGTAGAGTTCGATTCTTCTAAGGCAAAAGGTCAACGTATTGTAAAAATTTCATATAAAGATAAACACGGGAACTATGTAGACATCAAAGATAATGAAACTTATACAATAGCAACAAATGCATTTACTGCAAAAGGTGGAGATGGCTTTGATGTCTTTAAAAAGGCATACGAGGAAGGGCGAGTGACAGACTTAGGCTTGTCTGACTGGGAGAACCTTGCTGAACAACTTAAGTCCTTAGGCAAAGTCGATCCAAAAACTGAAGGAAGAATTGTAGATGTTGCTAATAGTCAAGTACCTGATAAAACTATCCCTGAATTAGATTTCTCTGGTACAGCTGGTAAATCTAAAGTTTATGAAGGAAATGTAACAGTAGATATTAAAAATATTTCTTTATTAGAAAATGCGGTAGTGAAAGGAAATTTAATTATAACAGGTACTGTAAAGGATGAATTATCTTTTAAAAACGTACAAGTAGAAGGGAATCTAGATCTTTCAAAAACAGATACTACAAAAGTTAACTTTGATGGAATCACAGTTAAAGGAGAAACAATTCTATAATATTTTTGCAAAGTCTTCTCTTAGTAGAGGGAAGGCTTTGCATTTTATAAACTAACTTTCCTAAATTTGAAAGGGGAATTGACTGGATGTCGAAGAAGAATTGGAAAAAGCCGATAAATGCATTTTTAGCAACAACCCTAGTTGCAAGTGTTGTCGCACCAGCAGCACCACTTACAGTTAAGGCCGAAGCATTAGCAAATGATTTAATCATTTCAGAGTATATTGAAGGTAGTTCCTATAATAAAGCAATTGAAATATATAATGGTACAGGTGCCGCGGTTGATTTAAGTAATTATACTTTAGAGCTTCATACGAACGGAGCTGCTGACGCGGATAAAAAAGTGAGTCTGACAGGGATTTTAGAAAACGGAGCTACGTATGTTATACACCATAAAGATGCAGACCCAAACATTAAAGCTAAAGGAAATCTAGTAGACTCAAATGTTATTAATTTCAATGGTGATGATCCAATCGTATTAAGGAAATCTGGGGAAGTTGTTGACTCTATTGGACAAGCCGGTGTAAAAATAAAATTTGCTGAAAATGTAACTTTAGTAAGAAAGAGTTCAGTCTTGTCGGGTGATAAAAATATTAATGATCCATTTAACTCGGCTTTGGAATGGAATTCTTCTTCAGTTGATGATTTTTCTAATTTAGGGCAACACGCAATGGACAATTCAGGTGAACCTGTTGATCCTGTTGATCCTGTTGACCCGGAAACACCGGCAATCCTCTCAATTGGAGATGCTAGAACTAAAGGTGTGGGTGAAACTGTAACCATTAAAGGTAAAGTAGCGGCAGGCTTGAAAAATACGTTCTCTGTCCAAGATGATACAGGTGGTATTGCTGTACGACCTACTAGTCTCCCTTTGTCTGTCGGAGATGAGGTTACTTTAAAAGGTAAATTAGTTGACTATCACGGATTATTACAATTAGATGGGGCTACAATCGTTGGAAAAGTTGAAAATGCCGGAGCACCATCTCCAAAGGTAGTAACTGGTGCTCAAGTAACGGAAGATAACGAGTCACAGTTAGTAACCGTAAAAAATGTTACGCTTTCAGATGCTCAGCAAGGGACTGGATGGACGAACTATACTGCAAATGACGGAACGAATTTCCTCGTACGTGATGAAACAAATTCACTTGGATTAACTGCCGGTACATCCTATGAATCTATCACTGGTATTGTCCAACAGTATGATAAAGACTATCAAGTGATCCCACGCTCAAAAGCAGACATAGTTGTGGATAGCTCAGCATTAAAACCTGCTATCGCATCTCCTGGAAGTGGAACGTTTACTGGGAAAACAGCAGTTACGTTGACAACACCGACTGCAGATGCAGAAATTTATTACACATTAGATGGCACTGAGCCAACTGATAAAAGTTCTAAATATGAGACGCCAATAGAAATCAATAAAAATACTATATTAAAGGCAATTGTTAAGGATAAAAATGGTACGTTTAGTGAAGTAACTACGTTTGATTATGTCATTGCCGATAAATTACAAATTCATGATATCCAAGGAGCCGATCATAATTCCCCATTCAATGGTAAAACTGTTGAGGGCATTGAAGGAATTGTAACGTATTCATTCTCATTAAATAACAATTGGTATTATAACATTCAAACACCTGATGATTTAGCTGATAAAAATCCGAATACTTCTGAAGGGATTTTACTATACAGTGGTAAAAACCCTTGGCCAGTTCAAGTTGGGGACTTAGTATCTGTTAAAGGGCAAGTAAATGAATTTGCCTATGATGGTTATAATGACAGACAGCAGACAGATTTGAAAACAACACAAATCAATGTACGTAACGATCAAGGCGGAAAAGTAGAAGTAGTTAAAAATAGTGTTGCGCTACCGAAACCAATTAAACTTGATAAATTAAAAATGTCCTTAAGCAGCATTGACAGTGATCAGCTTCAAACATTTAATCCAACGATTGATGCTATAGATTTCTGGGAAAGCATTGAAGGTATGCGGGTGGAAGTAGAGGACGTAAAAGCGGTAGCACCACAGGAGCATGGAGATCTGGTGACAGTACTTGATAGTGCACCAACAAATACAATTCACGGTGGCGTATTGTACGAGAAAGGAAATGCCAATCCAAACAGAATTCAATTCCGATTAGAACCGAATGCAGCTGCACGAGATTTTGAAGTTGCTACAGGTGATAAATTTAAAGGACCTATTACGGGAATCGTAGGCTATTCCTATCAAAACTTTAAAATCTATGCTTCTTTAGATGAAATGAAAGCCGCCCATCAAAAGGGTACTGTATCACCTGAGAAAACAAAAATTGTAAAAGCCGATGATAAGTTAACAATTGCCTCTTACAATTTAGAAAACTTCTCTAATAACAAAAGTTCTACTACTGATGATAAAGCGAAAAAGCTAGCACGAGCAATTGGCATTGACATGGGAAGTCCAGACATTGTTGGGGTAACAGAGGTGCAAGATAACAACGGCGCTTCTCCTGGTGATTCAAAAGCAGATCAAAGTTATCAAAGACTAATTGACGCGATCAAAGCTGCAAGTGGTGTTGAATATAAGTATGTTAATATTGATCCTATCAACAATCAAGACGGTGGAGCACCAGATGCGAATATTCGTGTTGGCTTCCTGTATAATCCAGAGCGAGTGAAGTTGAAGGAAGGTATTCCAGCAGGAGATGCTACAACAGCTGTAGGTTATAAAGATGGGAAATTAACACTGAACCCTGGCCGTATTGATCCAACAAACGAAGCGTTTACTAGCAGTCGTAAACCTTTAGCGGCACAATTTGAATTCCAAGGTGAAGATGTAGTAGTGATCGCTAACCATTGGAATTCTAAAAATGGAGATACGCCATTATTTGGTTCTAAGCAACCACCTGAATACGGAAGTGAAGGGCAACGTAAAAAAATTGCACAAATTGTTAATAATTTTGTTAGTGATATTAAAGCAAAAAATCCAGATGCAAACATTGTTTCTTTAGGCGATTTTAACGACTATCAATTTGCGGATGCTTTAAAAATTCATGAAGGTCAAGTAATGACTAATATGATTAATAAAGTGGAAGAGTCTGATCGTTACACATACGTATTTCAAGGGAATTCACAAGTATTAGATCATATTTTAGTATCGAATAATTTAGCAGACAAAACAGTTGTTGATATTCTTCATATCAATGCTGATTTTACGGACATGGCTGGTCGTGCAAGTGACCACGATCCTGTAATGGTTCAAATGGATGTTAAGAAAGGTTCAAGTGTTGAACCGATTCAGCCTGACATAGTATATGACTTTAAGAACTACAAAACAAACAAATTGACAATCAATAAACCAAGCGTGGCAGTGCATTTAGATGCTCAATCTGTTATTCCAAAAGGTGTATTTCTTAAAGGTAGATATGCAGAACTACATGGAGACGGCTTTAAGACGACTGATGTTATCCTTAGTCCAGTGAAAGCAGGGATGATTGTCGACCTTAAAGGCAATAGCGTGAAAACACTCACAATTGAAGGTCCAAATGTCAGTGAAATAAGAGGCGCTGAAAATTTAGATATACAATCGATAATATATAAAAAGGGTGCAGCTCCTGAGCAAATTAAATTTACAAATTCGAAGGGGGATCCTATTACGGATCCTTCTTTGCCTGCTGAAAATAATGCACCTATAATTAAAAAACCTATAGCAAACAAAACTGTAGCTGTCGGTGAGGCAATTAACATTGATTTAACAGAGCATTTCTCAGACCCTGATGGTGACAAGCTTTCATTTACAGCTACAAAAGGAACTGTAAATGGCAAGGTACTAACTCTTAATTTAGAAGAGGGTAGCCATATTGTAGGCGTTACAGCATCTGATGGTAAAAAAAATGTTACAACAAATTTCAGTGTCACAGTTGTTGCCAATGATTATTATACAGGTGCATATAACAAAGAGGGGGAAGCATTAAAAAAGGCGCTTCATGATATCATTTCTGAACAAAAGGTACTTTCTTATGATGAAGTTTGGAATGCATTAAAGTATACAGATGAAGATCCTAATAACCTAAATAATGTCATCTTATTTTACTCTGGAAAATCAAGTTCAAAAGCAAATAGCGGCGGCAATGTAGGAAACTGGAACCGAGAGCATACATGGGCAAAATCACACGGTAACTTTGGAACAAGCAATGGACCAGGAACGGATATCCATCACTTACGTGCAACCGATGTACAAGTAAATAGCTCAAGAGGAAATTTAGATTTCGACAATGGCGGCAGCCCAGTAGCAGGCTGCAACGGTTGTCTTAAAGATTCAGATTCATTCGAACCACCTAATCGCGTAAAAGGTGATGTCGCACGAATTCTATTTTATATGGCAACTCGTTATGAGGATGGAGATAAGGTTGACCTAGAATTAAATGACAAAGTCAATAATGGAACAGCCCCTTATCACGGCAAACTTTCTGTTCTTTTACAATGGCACGAGCAAGATCCTGTAGACGAATATGAAAAACAAAGAAATGAGAAAATCTACGAAATCCAAGGTAATCGCAACCCATTTATCGACCATCCTGAATGGGTAGAAAAGATATGGTAAAATAAAAAGAAAACGCCCACTTCAGTCCTGAACCCGAAGTGGGCGTTTGACGTTTATTGTGCTCGTTTCAACTCAGGGTTTGAAATCTTCTCCATTTATTTCGTCTCTCTTCTATTTAAATGTATCTAACTTTCCCCTATAGCATAGAAAATTAGATTGCTAGTATTGCCATTGACTCAGCACCAAAAGTTGTGGATGACATTTGTAAGTTGATTGGCCTGGAACTGGTCGACTCCTTGGAGATTAACGGCTCATCGGACGCCCCCAGTCGGAATGGAAATCAACCACACGTTATGGTGATGAGCCTTGCCTTTGCATTATTCGATAAATTATGACATGCTTAAATGAGAGATAACTATATTTAGGAGAATGTTTTGTGATTAAAGAGTGGGATTTACTACGTGTGGTGGCGTGTTTATCTATTTTACTATTACACACTTCTTCGTGGATTATTATGGAAGTTGGTGCGATACCAGAGCAGACATTTTATCTGTTTTTACGTATTGCGCTGTGTTATGCGACACCGACGTTTATTTTATTGTCTATATTAATTTTGGCGAATCGTTATCAGGATAAAATACCGAGTAACTTTTGGTCGAATCGAATTCAATATATTTTTTTACCTTATTTAATATGGGCTATGATTGATGCTTTACTTGTGGAGTTAATTTATAGCAAGGGCTTATTTTGGGAAAAATTTGTCCGCAATATCGTCTACAGTGAGTTTGTAGGCTGGTTTGTTTTGGTCATTATACAGCTATATGTAGTCTTTATGTTGTTGAAACGTTTTAAGTGGTCTATGGCTTGGTTTTTACCATTATGTATGCTGATTACGCTTGTCCATCATTCAGTGATTTCATTGCCATATCCGATTTTTGAAGAGAATGAGTCAATGTTTCGTTTACTCTTTACTGGTTGGCTTGGGTATTTTGCCATTGCTTATGCGATGGGGGTGTATTATACACAGATTGCTGCGCTTGCGAAAAAGTATCGTTACGCAACGATTGTATTCTTCGTGCTATCTGTTGCCTTTTTATACATCCGTATGCTACTCGGTTATACAGAGACACATTCGAGACGCCTTGACTTAATGCCGCTTGTTATAAGTACTGCATTACTAGTAATTGCCTGGGGACAGTCAATACCTTATACGAAAACAGTTCGAGTGCTAAGTCAATATTCATTTATGATCTACCTCATTCATTGGGAGGTTCTGCGTCTATCGACAGATTGGTTTATAGAGCACTTTGATCGTACACTAGTCCGAGTACCTTTGCTGATGCTGTGGACGTTAGTTGTTTGTATTACGCTGACGAAGTTGATTTCTTTACTTCCATATAGCCAGTGGATAGTTGGAAAAATAAAAAAGCGTGCTACATAGTAAAAGCAGTGATTTCTATTATTATAGAAATCACTGCTTTTTTTGAGTGCGCCGGAAAAATAGTTGGTTCCGCCGGTAAAGTAGTCGTTTCCGCCGGTAAAGAAGCGGATATCGCCGGTAAAAGTGGAATTGCGCCGGTAAAGAAGCGGATTCCGCCGGTAAAAGTGAAAGTTGCGCCGGTAAAGAAGCGGATTCCGCCGGTAAAAGTGGAATTGCGCCGCTAAAGTAGTCAGTTCCGCCGGTAAAAGTGGAATTGCGCCGGTAAAGAAGCAGATTCCGCCGGTAAAAGTGAAAGTTGCGCCGCTAAAGTAGTCAGTTCCGCCGCTAAAAGTCGAAATATCGCCGCTAACATAGTCAATTCCGCCGCTAAAAGTGAGATCTCCGCCGCCAACCAAGCGAATCCCGCCGCTAAAGGTTGAAACACCACCGCTAAAAAATGATATCTACACTAAAAGCTCTCATCACTCTGGCATCAATTTTAAATTACGGTCATTGTAAGCAAGCACGACGTAGTCTGGGTGCATGCTTTGTAAATAAGGAATAAGATCTTTATCCAAATAGCGTAAGTCTAAAATCGTCATCTTTTTAAAGTGACTTGCTACATGAAATTGAATGGCATTAAAATATGAATCTTTGATGACGACGATATGTTTATCGCTGTCATAGTCATTGTTAACAATCGTGAGCTCTGCAAAGTCTCGGCTGTAAGCATCAGCATAGTTTACGACTTTGTCAGGACTCGTTTGTTTGGCACGACCGTATACTGCCTCGTATGGAGCCGTGACGCCATCTTCAATTGTGCCATCATAGATTGTAAATTGCGTTGAGAACGAAGCGGGCTCGTTGTAGCAAATTTGATCTTGGTTATCGACGGTCATGTACAAGATTTTATTCCATGAGCCAGCAAACTTATTTGGTAAGCAATAAGTATTGGCTTCCTCGTATGGAATTGGCTCAATTGTTTCACCGAGTCGTTCGCTCATCGTTTTCATTAGTGCCTCGTAGCCTGAGTATGCGCCACGCATTGTCCAGTGATGATCGGTTTTGTAGAAGTTCCGTTCAGCAGAAAAGTCGTTCTTCATTTCATCATAGAGACGAATATTGTCTACATCTGCATCAGTAACAAGCTCATGTAGGCGCGCATTATTGGCAATTCCCGCATCATCAGGCATATAGCTTGGACTTGGCTCACGTGAGTAAGTCGCCTTAGCTGGTAGTGAGTAAAACGTAAACGGGATATTTTCTTCAGCAAGCCCTTCGCTTAGTGTTTGTAAATCGGAAGCGAAGGAGGCAAGCTCTTCATCAGATTTTGCTTCAGCGGGCTTTGAAATAATCCAACCGCTGTCATCATCAACTGCGTACTTATCGTTTAAGTAGGTTTTCCCCATTGCACGTTGGAAGTAAACGTAGTTGCGCATCCATGTATCACGTGCAGGAAATTGATCGGAAATATATGTTTCTACTTGTTTTGACCATGCCCCAGATAAGATCTCCTGTGGGCTTGGTGAAATGTTTGCAGATTCTAACGGACGGTTCTCCATTTCAGATTGCGGACGATCCACCGTTAACACATGCACGACGAAGCCACCGAAAATGATGCAAAAAAAGGTTATTGGTAATAGATACATTTGTATTTTTCGCATGTTGTCCCACCTAGAATCTAAAGTAAATGAATGGATTATGTGTTGCGTTTACTAAAAACATCGTGATAAAGAGCAACAATGCCCCATAATAAATTGTTTGTACAAGACGTAGACTCCAATCAAATGACAGGGAAGCCGTCGCTTTTTGCTCGCTCCAAGTGTGATAAAGTCTATAAATTGGCATAGCGAATATGATCGCGACTACAAAATACACGGCATAGTCCTTCGCCAGTAAAATCGTTTCATAATTATAAAGTGGAGCATCGGATAGGCCGAACATCGTTTTGATAAAATCAAAAGCATATGTAAAGTCATTCGCTCTAAAGAATACCCAACCTATCAGAACGATAATAAGAATATAAACATGGCGTAAGAAACGAGGAATACGTTCCAACCATTTTAAAAGCACCCATTTCTCGAGGCAAATTAATATACCGTAATAAAAACCCCAAGCCATAAATGTCCAGCTTGCCCCGTGCCAAAAGCCCGTTAGCGTCCACACAATTAATAAATTTCGATAGAGCTTCCATTCGTGGCTAACACGACTACCTCCAAGTGGGAAGTAGACATAGTCTCTGAACCAGCTGCTAAGCGAAATATGCCAGCGACGCCAAAAGTCTGTGACGGACTGTGCAATGTATGGATAGTTAAAGTTCTCTTCAAAATGAAAACCAAAAATTCGTGCTAAACCAATGGCCATATCACTATAACCTGAGAAGTCAAAGTAGATTTGTAACGAGTAAGCTAAGATACCGATCCAAGCAGTCCCCGTCGTTAAATCTCCACCTGATAAACTAAAGACATGATCGGCGACTTCACCCATCGGATTCGCAATCAGTACTTTTTTAGCTAACCCTTGAACAAAGCGACGCGTACCAATCATCCAATCCTCAGCTGTAGAGAGACGCTTTTTAATTTGCTCAGCAACCGTTTGATAACGAACAATCGGTCCTGCCACAAGCTGTGGAAACAGTGTAATGAAAAGTGATAAATCTAAAAAATTACGCTGTGCCTTTACATCTTTTCGATAAACATCGATAACATAGCTAAGTGCCTGGAACGTATAGAATGAAATACCGATTGGAAGCGGAACAGCCTCCCATTCAATGGGCTTATCCAAATAGTTGTTAATAATATCCACAAAAAAGCCAGCATATTTGTAATAGCCTAAGATGGCTAGGTTACTCATAATAACAAGCCAAAGTAGCGCTTTTCGATTGGACTGATCAACTGTATTTTCAATAACGATCCCCAAAATATAGTTGAGCAAAATGGAAATCATCATTAAAAGTACATACTTCGGTTCGCCCCATGCATAAAAGAACAGACTAGCCAATAGTAAAATTGTGTTGCGTAACATCTTCGGAGAGATGAAGTACACAACGAGCACTAATGGCAAAAAGACATATAAAAATATAAGGCTACTAAAAACCATTCCTTCAAATCCCCATCTCTAATAATTGTGTAATTGCTAATAGAATCGCTGGTAACATCGTGAACATCGCTGATAAAATGTCGGAAATCGCTGATAAGATCGCGCCCACCGCTGATAAAAAGCCAGAATCGCTGATAAAACCGCGAACATCGCTGATAAAAAGGCAGAATCGCTGATAAAACCGCGAACACCGCTGATAAAAAGGCAGAAATCGCTGATAAAACCGCGCCCACCGCTGATAAAAAGGCAGAATCGCTGATAAAACCGCGAACATCGCTGATAAAAAGGCAGAATCGCTGATAAAATCGTGAACATCGCTGATAAAAAGGCAGAATCGCTGATAAAACCGCGAACATAGCTGATAAAAAGCTAGAATCGCTGATAAAATCGTGAACATCGCTGATAAAAAGCTAGAATCGCTGATAAAATCGCGAACATCGCTGATAAAAAGGCAGAATCGCTGATAAAACCGCGAACATAGCTGATAAAAAGCTAGAATCGCTGATAAAACCACGAACATGGCTGATAAAAAGGCAGAATCGCTGATAAAACCGCGAACACCGCTGATAAAAAGGCAGAATCGCTGATAAGATCGTGAACATCGCTGATAAAAAGGTAGAATCGCTGATAAAACCGTGAACATCGCTGATAAAAAGGCAGAATCGCTGATAACATCGCGAACATGGCTGATAAAAAGCTAGAATCGCTGATAACATCGTGACCCCCGCTGATAAAATGCTCTAAATCGCTGGTAACATCGTGAACATCGCTGATAAAATGTCGGAAATCGCTGATAAAACCGCGCCCCCCGGCTAATAAGCTGCCCCAAATCGCTAATAAAACCGTCCAAACCACTAATAAAATGCCAAAAACCGCCGATAACACCACGAACTCCGCTGATAAGACAAAAATCGCCGATAATATCACTACAACATGTTAATAAGTTCCAAACCCTAATAAAACCGTCGACATTATATCGAGAAATCGCCAAAATAACTGATAATCTGCAAAACTGCTAGAAAATTCTAATATAATCAAGGAAATACAAGAATAAATTACCTACCTTATTGTAACGTATATTCACGATTTGTTCACTAATGGTTTTTGATCAAATATTGGTAAAAAGTCGATTTTTGTCGAAAAATAGTTGGGGAAAACGACATGGGTAAATTGGTATAATTTCCGTGTGGCAGTAAGGTTTGTATGTTAATTTTCAGGATGGGGACAATATGCACTTTAATCTAAAAAATGGGTATAAACCCTTTAAAAATCTACTGTTACCATATCTTTCATTCCATATCTTGCCCTTTGAAATTTATTATCTCGTACTCTTATAATAGATTCGTAGTCACCAAAAGTGGCTAATTTATCTAGGAGGTTCTTTCATATGAAACAAAAATATAGTAAATGGGTTGTCGGCGCAGCATCAGCGGCCCTAGTAGCATCAGCAATCGTACCAGCAGCAAGCGCAGCAAGCAGCTTTTCTGATATTGAAAAAAGTGACCACAAGGATGCAATTTTAGCATTAGCAGACGCTAAAATCGTAGCTGGTTACCCAGATGGAACATTCAAACCGAATGCGGTTGTAACTCGCGGAAATGTTACAAAATTCTTAGGTAAATGGTTAGTATCAGAAAACTACGAAATTCCTGCAAACTATGCAACAGAAGCACGTTTCACTGATTTACCAACAACAACACCTGACAAAGAGTTATTACAATATGCAGCACTTGTTAAAGATGCAGGCGTATTCAAAGGCTCAAATAACCAATTAATGCACACTAGTAACATGAACCGTGAACAAATGGCGGTTGTTTTAGTACGTGCTATTAAAACAGTTTACAACGTAGATTTAGTAGCAGATTACAAAGAATCTGACTTCAAAACTACAATCACTGATTTAGACAAAGCTACAGCTACTGAAAACCGTGAAGCAATTATCGCGTTAGAATATGCTGGACTTACAAACGTGAAAGCGTTCAATCCTAAAAACACATTAACACGCGGTCAATTCGCATCATTCTTACACCGTACAATTACTAAAATTGGTCAAGAAGCGACTTTAACTGTTAAAGAAGCTAAAGTTGTAGATGCAACTACATTAGAAGTAACACTTTCTAATGACAAAAAACATACTGTAACATTACCAACTCCACTTCCAGAAAACAAAGAAACTAAAGTAGAATTTGTAATCGATGGTAAAACTTATTCAGCTGTAGTTACATATGTAACTGACGTAAAAGTAAAATCTGTTGATGCAGTAAATGCAAAAACTTTAGCAGTAACTTTCAATAAACCAGTTGAAACTGAAAAAGCTAAATTTGAGCTTAAAAAAGATGGCTTCAAATCTAACTTCTCTTCTATTACATGGAACGAAGATAAAACAGTTGCAACAATTGAATTAACAAGCAAAATTACAAAAGGTGAATTCACTGTTAACGTAACTGGTCTTTCAGAGAAAGCAGTAACTGGTTCAGTGAAAACTGAAGACGAAAAAGTTGCTGGTATTGAAGTTCTAGGTGATGTAGCTCCATCAACTGGCGACAAAACAGCTACTATCGGCTTCCAAGTTAAAAACCAATACGGTGAAGATATTACAAAATTAAACGCTTCATCTTTAACACTTACTGCAGCAGGTGCTGATTCAGCAGTTGCAAATGCAGACGGCTCTATCACTATTAATAAAGCTGCTGGTCTTAAAGAAGGCGACAAAGTTGTACTTACAGTGATCCACGGTTCAACTGCAACTACAACTACAAAAACAGTAACAGTTTCTGCTAAAACTGTAGCATCTGATGTAACAATTGGTGCACTTTACAACAAAGATGGCAAAACTTTAACTGAAGATACTAATTTAGCAAAAGATAAATTCTATCTTCCTGTTTCAGTAAAAGACCAATACGGTAAAGAAGTTACTGATTTAAACCGTCTAAATGGCGCAAATGGTGAGGTTCTTGTAACAAATACAAACCAAGCTGTTGCAACATTTGGTGCATTTGAAAAACAAACAATCGATGGCAAAGATGTAATCGTACTTCCTGTTACTAGCATCGTAGCAAATGGTGATACAAACGTAATCGTTATCGCAAAAGCAACTGGTAAAAACAACCAAGCTGCTGTAAAAGTTGCTGAAGGTTTACGTGCTGATTCAGTAACATTAGGAGCACCAACAAAAGTTGTTACTGCTGGAGCAGACATCCTATTCCCATTATCTGTATTAGATAAACAAGGTAATGCAATTAAAGATACTGCTGTATTAGGCGGTTCTAAAGGTATCTCTATTACTGGCGGTACTTTAGTAGAAAAAGACGGTGAGCTTTATGCAAAAGTAGCAGGCGATAAAGTAGTAGAAAACACACCAGTAACTGTTGTTGTTACATCTTCAACTGGTAAAGTTGCAACTCAAACAGTTATCCCTAAAACTACAACTGCACCAAAAGTAATCACTGGCTTAGATAGCAAAGTAAGCACATCTATCCGTGAACTAGCTGATGCTAAAGTAGAAATTACTGCAAAAGACATCGTAGTTGAAGATCAATTCGGTCAAGTTGTTTCAACAGACGAGCTTCTTGCAAAACTTGCAACAGCAGGTTACACAATCAAAGCATTCACAGACAATGATGCACCATTCACTGTAACTGGTGAAATCAAAGATGCTACTAACAACAAAATCACAGTAGCATACAAAGCAGGCGCTACTAAAACAACTGCTAATGTAACATTCAAACTTGTAAAAGTTGCGGATAATACTGCAATTGAAGCAAGCTCTTACTCTAAACAATTCTCAGTTGTAAAAGATAGCTCATTCTCTTCTTATAAAGTAGAAGATATCAAACCTATCTACGTAGCTGGTAATGCAGGTTCTTTAGCAATCCCAACTGGATATGGCAAAGACATCGTAGTGAAAGCAACAACAGCTAATGGTGGAGAAGTTACACTTAAAGCAGGTTCTGACTACACTGTAAAATCTACAGTTCTTACAAACGTTGCAGATGGTAACATTACTACAGATGATGCAGCTAAAGTAGAATTCGATAAAGATGCAAAAACTGCAACTGCAAAAGTAACAATCACAATCAACGCTACTGGTGAAGAAATCGTGAAAGAAGTAACATTCTCAAACGTTGCTCCTAAAGTAGAAAAAGTAGCTGTAGTAGAAGAAGGCAAAGCTGATAAATTCATCGCTGGCGAAGCTGTTAACGCTGTAACAACTTCTTCTTACAATGTACCTACTAACTTCGACCTAGATGCATTCTTCAAATTAGCTGACGTAGTTGTTACTGACCAATACGGCGTAATGGCAACTGTTGCTGAAGCTGACGGTGCTGGCGTAGTTAAAGGTCAAGCTAAATTTAACAACGTTCCAACTGCTGCAACAACTTTAACTTTATCTAAAGTTTCTGGTGAAGTAGTATTCAGCAATAACGGTACAACAACTGCATCTGCTACAGGTAAAGCAAACGACGTATTCAATGCTCGCGTAAACATTGGTGGTCAAAGCGCAACTCCTGTAAAAGTTACAGCTAAACAAGACTTCAAAAACTAAGAAATCCTTTAAAAACAGTGGAAGTTCGAATTAATCGAACTCTCCACTGTTTTTTTGTTATCTATGAGAGCGATAGAGTAGCGGAGCGGCGGAAAGAAAAGCAAGAGTGACGGAACGGAGTCAAAGCAACAGAACTTGCCATGTTAGCGGCGGAGTATCAATCTTTAGCGGCGGAGTTGGCAATGTTGGCGGCGAAGTATCAACCTTTAGCGGCGGAGTTGGCAATGTTAGCGGCGAAGTAACCCCCTTTAGCGGCGGAGTTGTCAATGTTAGCGGCGAAGTAACCCCCTTTAGCGGCGGAACAGACAATGTTAGCGGCGCACCAAGAACCTTCACCAACAGAAAGCAAAGCCAAAGCAACAAATAGACCATCGAACGGAGCAAGATTGGCAATCAATCTCTGACATTTGAAGTAGAACCAGAGGAATAGGTTATCAAAATGCCTCATCACCAAAAGTTGTAGATGTCATTTTTGAAAATATATGCGCAGTATATTAGTTGATCTTCGCTTCGGCTGGGCGACTCCTTGCGGCTCATCGGACGCCCTCAGGAAGCTTTGCTCTGTGCGAAAGCGAAGCATCAGCAAATGTTTTATCTGTGCGAAAGCGTAGCGACAGCAACAACAAATGTTTTCTGTAGCGAAAGCAAAGCGTCAGCGGCAAATGTTTTCTGTAGCGAAAGCAAAACGTCAGCTACAAAGCCCCCAGTCGGAACGGAAATCAACCACACGTTATGGTGATGAGCTTTCGAAATGGAAAAATATTAAATTTTTGGATTCCATTGCACGTATTATCATAGTATGATAGATAAAATGTGTTGAGGGGTTGAACAAGTGAAGAAGCATACATTATTTCAGGGCGCAATGGTTGCTGCTCTAACGACAAGTGCTATTGTAATAGTGCCAACTGCGCAGGCAGCAGAAAAATTTACGGATGTTGATTACACGAAGGAATATGGTGCCGCGGTAAAGGATTTAGCAGCACGCGGTATTATTAAAGGTTATGCAGATGGTACATTTAAGCCATTCGCTGATGTGACGCGTGGACAGGCCGCGAGGATTGTAGCGGGTCTTTTAGGGCTGGATACTAAAAATGTAGTGGATCCTAATTTCAAAGATGTTAAGCAGAGCGATGAGTTTTACGGAGCAATCGCAGCTTTAGAAAATGCGGGGATTACTTCAGGACTTGCAGATGGTAGTTTTGGTGTCAATCAAGCGATTACACGTGAACAATTAGCGCAAATGCTAACAGCGGCGTATCATTTAGAAACTGAGGGAGTTGGCCAGACATTACCATTTAAGGATATTGTGAAATATTCCGATGCTTATTACGCAGTCGCTCCATTGTTTGAAAATAATATAACAAAGGGGATTACACCAACTACTTTTGGTGTAAAAGAAACTGTCAAACGTTCGCAGCTTGCGTTATTTATTCATCGTATTGAAGCAATGCAAGCAAAACGAGTTATCCAAACATTTACCGCAAGCGAGCTAGGTTCAAATTATATTGAGGCCTACGCTTCAGCCAATCTAGCTGCAGATGGTGAGCATGAATTTTTCCGCATTCTTCGAACAAATAATGATGTGAAGGTCGAGGCATTACGAGAAGGATCGGGCTATTTCATGCTTATTGGCTTCAATATGGATAATGAAGATAATTATGAAATAGTTGAAATGCAAAAATATAAAATTGATGTAACAAAAGTAGATGGAAAGCTACAAATTAACTGCCAGCCAACCGATGAAGTTACGCCGGGCTCAGCGCTGTTTTTGGAGGAGGATTTAGGCTTTAATCCGAAAAATATTAAGCTAACTACGGCTACTGGTCATGCAGTGAGTGAGAAAGTCTACAGCTATCAACCGATTAATCTCGAAGATTGGGAGGTAGAAACTCTTCCTAAGGGCGGTAACTATGAGCTTTGGCTATCACAAGCAGGGGACTATATTGCAACATTATCTGATGATAAAGGACAGTCGGTACGAGTAGGCATTCAGGCTAAATCTGATGGCTATGATTTGTATACAACTTCTGCGGTTGAAAAAAATAGTGTGTTCATTCCGAAAAGTGAAATTGGCTTTACTGTGAAAGATTTCAAAATTGAACAATACACAGGTGCGATGTATGATCATAAAATAGTAGATGTAGAGCTTTCAGCAGATGGTGTAACTGTAAAAAGCGTAGGAAAAGGTGATTCTATCTTTTCTGTCCGCCTGATTGGAGCAAATGGTGAGAAGCTATATGTACATGGAATGGTCTATGAGGTAAGCGGCATAACTGCAATGCACTATGAAATAGCGACACAAGAACAAATGGAGAATTCACCACTGAGATAATCGCTAGAAAAAAAGACATCGCCGATAAAAGTACTGAAATCGCTGATAAATCAGAGAACATCGCTGATAAAAGTGCTGAAATCGCTGATAAATCAGAAACATCGCTGATAAAAGTACCAAAATCGCTGATAAACCAAAGAACAACGCTGATAAAAGTGCCAGAATCGCTGATAAACCAGAAACATCGCTGATAAAAGTACCAAAATCGCTGATAAACCAGAAAACATCGCTGATAAAAGTGCTAGAATCGCTGATAAACCAGAAAACATCGCTGATAAAAGTACTGAAATCGCTGATAAACCAGTGTACATCGCCGATAAAAGTGCCAGAATCGCTGATAAACCAAAGAACATCGCTGATAAAACCACCAAAATCACTGATAATCCAAAAAATTCACCCAAAACCAGAAAACCTCCCCAACATGTCGGGGAGGTTTCTGTATGTTAAAAGACAATATATTTTACGTAGTCTTTCCAGCCGATTTCTTTAAAATGCTGCCACTCAATCTTTTGAAGAGGCATTGTGCGGAAGGTGCGAGCTAAAATATTGCGTTCTTCATTTGTAATTATAGGTGTTCCAATATTCATGGAGCCTGTGAAGATAGTAGAATCTGCTGTTTTAAAGGCTACCTTAATATCCTCAAGGCGAATTTTGCCGTTTTCATCAATAGTATAAACGCTACGTTTATTTTTCTTTCCAGATTTCACCCATTCGGAATTCACTTTAAACGCATCGGATGCTTCATTTACGGTAATAGAAGCCTTACCAACAGTTGAAAATGGAATGTCTTCTAGAATGTTATCGGGATGTAATATTACCTCATAGCTTGACGGATGAGGTAGTTTTGCAGTTTTGGCTAACTCATTTGTCCAAAGTGATTCATTATTTGTAGCGATTTTTTGTTTTTGGAACACAACGCCTGATAGATCATCTTTGAAATGCTGCAAGTTAAAATCAACGGTTTGTCCATCTTTTACTTTTTGCCATTCATCTTCAGATAAGTAGGCAAGCATAGCCTTTTCTGATGAATAGATTTCGAATGTTACAGCACCAGCTTCTTCTGTGATTTTTGAAATTACACCGTCTGCTGGGCAAATAACACCTTGGCGTGCCTGAATTTGGGCTATTTGCGCATCCATTAATGCTATTTGACGAGTTGTCTCGGCGATGTGACGGTTTAAAATTGCCACTGCTGTTGATGGAGATGTTTGCTGACCTAATTCGAATTGAACAGAGACATTTAACTTATCACTAACCTGATCGGTATTAATAGAGCTTTGCGGGTCACTGTTTTCACCGTATTCAGATTCTATCTGATCTAAAGCAGATTCTAAATCACTTAATTCGGTTTCATAGGCAGTGCGTTCAGCCTCGAGCTTTGTTAATTCACCGTCAACTTCCTCTGTTTTATAGGTAGCTAGTATGTCATTAGCCATTACTTCCTGTCCACGTTTTACATCTATTGCAGAAAGGCTTTTTGCATCTGCTGAAATCGTATAGGTTTGTGAAGGTGCAACAATCGCATCCTTTTCAACTGTCTCTACACGTTTACCAGTAGTAGCTCTCTGAAATTCAGCGATAAAGTAGGATCTGGCTACTTTACTATCGTCCTTAAATACAAAATAAGCATTTACACCGATTAATAACGCAATCACAATAATACTCAAACTTGTCCAAGGTCTAGATTTAATAAAGCGCATCAACCTAACCCCCTTGTAAACCATTCTTGTAGTGGTAACACACTAACCATTCCGATAAAAATAGCCATTAACACATAAAGTCCGATAATTTTCGCTAATAATGCTTTACGATTGAACTCTTCCTCCCATTTCGAAAGGAACGTGTATTGTACAATAATTGTTAGTAAAGTCGCTACAGTAAATTGATTGATGGCGAATAGCACAAAATCTGTATCAATTACTTGCTGAGCAATTGGTGCAAGTGAAAAGAAGGAGAAGTTGGTTGTGTACCCAACTGCATAAAATACAGCAAATAAAATTGTTTTTTCAATTAGTAAAAATACCATTACATAAAGTTGTACCTTTTGAATCCATTTGTAAGGGATGTCTGTTAATAGATGTAACAAGTATGTAACGCCGTAATAATGGAAGCAATAATAAATGATTCCCCAGGCAATAATCCCAACCATTGATAGTAAACGGGCTGTATAGTATTCATTCGGATTATTCGATGCAAATAATGTTGTTAAGCTTTCAGTGCCCATGCCCCAATACTCACGAATGACAAATAGTATCATAAAGAGCAGGAAAACGGTGAAGGATCGTTTTTTATAGCCTCTTATTTCCCCTTGCTCGACAGCTTGGGTAAAGTTAGTGGGATGCGTTAAGCTATGCCAAAACTTATATTGATAAAACATATATAGCTCCCTTTCTAGTAAATAAATATTAAAGTTGTAGTATACACCTAATTACTGGTAAATAACATAGTAGAAATGCTAAGTTTTTCATAGATTTCCCTCAATAAAGAGAAACGTTTTTTAAGACAATTATACAAAGTTTTTATTACGTGATGTGAGTGTTTTTTTTGACACAATAGCAGGAAGATAATATAAAGTCTAGTAGCACTTTTACTCATAATTAGACACCTTTTGCCAAAATTTGCACCAGATCAATGCACATAATTCAATTATATAGTATCCTAACAATAACTTCCTATAAAAAGACTATTCAATCTAAAAATAGCAATTATCTTTATGTTAGTAAAGTAGTTAAGCGACTTTATGAAAATAGCTTGAAATAGAGTGGTAAGCACCGATACTAAAGGTAGTAAATTAGAAATAAATATACATATCTATTTTCCTATAATATAGAAAGGGTGGGCATTTTGAAGAAACAAATTAAAGTTGGTATCATAACAAGTCTATTACTAACTCCGGCAGCGATTGCCAATGCTCAAGAAACACAACCTCAAACAATCTCTCAGGAGAATCAAGTAACTAATGTGAATGTAGCAGCAACAGACACTAAATCACAAACCATTGCACAATTTGGAAAACTATTTGATAAATCGACAGCAACAGATATGGCTGCTGCAAAAAGAGATTTAGACCTTTTAAGCTCATATGGTTTTAATAATGATGAAATTGATTTTATTAAAGCGAAATATTACTATACCGAAAATCAAATCAATTTATTAAGAGAAATTAAGGAAATTGGTGCAAGCATTAATGGCATCTCGTATTCTAGCAAAACTTTTGTTCAGGATGTGAAAAAGGTATCAGATCGATATAAGGAATTTTTAGGCACAGAGGATTCTCCAGAAAAATCTTATTTATTTGTTCAAAATACCTTTAAAAAAGCTGTTAATACTGCAATTAACAATACAGCTAAAGATATTGTCGTTAACGTTACAGGCTCATCCTTACAGTATAACTTTGATGATAATGGTCGTAATGGGTATTTCAAAAATAATGGGGCAGATATCGCAAAGCTTAACAAACTGGAAGATGATGCAAATGCGGTAAGTGTAACAATTGAGAACTTAAATACTCTTGTCACATTACTTGGTGACCAATCTTCTACCTCAACTCAAATTGCGGAGGCTGCAGCTAAAATAACTGCTAGCTTTAGCCCGCTCACAGCTGATCAAAAGAAAATTGTCATAGCGCATAATCCAACTAATGCAGCGGTGACACCATATAAAAAATATACAGATGTGTTAGCCAACCTATCATCGGCTGATCAAGTGATTGCAAGTATTACACAGCTGAATAATAAGAAGCCAGAAGACTTTTCAACTGCTGCAAGCTTTATTAGTGCTGTAACAACAATTGAAACTGCCTACAATAGACTAGATGAAGGCTCAAAGCGTTTAGTTACAAATTATAAAGATTTTGAGCCATATCAGGAAGCGGCTAATGTTTCCAAGCAAATTACAGCATTACGTCCGTCAAGTAATGCCGATTATCGTAATGCAGTAAAGGCAGCAAGTGATAAGTTAACAAACTTAGATAAAAAATTATTTGTGAAAAATTCCGCTGATTTAGAATTAGCTGTGGCAAATATAGCAACAGCACAAGAAATTGAAAAATTAATTTCAGAAATTGCTACAACTACAGATAAAATTACACAAATAGAGAAAGCACGTGCAGCTTACAATACACCAGTCGCACCTGCGGGACAAAAAATAGATGCGACCACTGTCAAGAAAATCGTGAACAATTTGCCGGAGCTAACAAGCTGGGAAAGTTCACATAAAGCTGTTTTAAATGTTATATCTCTTGTAGAAAAGCTAGACCCAACTGCGAAGGATTATACTAAAAAAGTGAAGGCTGCTAACACGGCTTACCAAAAGCTAGACCCTACAAAACGCGAATACGTGAAAAGCTATAAAACGTTGAAAAGTCAAGTAGAGGCGATGGATATTGTGGCACGAATCATGGCCTTAAACACGTCGCAAAAAACATATAAGGAAACTGTCGAACTGTTATCAGCAGACTACGAAAAGCTATCATCCGAAGCGAAAGCACTTGTAACAAATAATGCAGATCTTCAAACAGCAAAAGGCTATATTGCGACAGCGAAAAATTTCGATGATCGTGTGATTGCTTTAGGTAATGAATCAGATACTACATTTGTAGCAAAAGTGGCAGCGTTGTCTTCTGAGTATAAAACGATGGACAAAAATGCGAAAAAATTAGTCACACAATACAAGACATTAACAACTTATGAGAAAAATAATGCCAATGTAGTGAAGGTTATTAAATTAATTGCAGACTTAAATCCAGCAAATAAGGATTATACAAAAAAGGTTTTAGCAGCACGTAAAGCATACAATGCATTAGATCCTGCCTCACAAAAACGTGTCACAAACTATAACCAATTAACTGCAGTCGAGGATGTAGCTACATTAATATACTTAATCGAATCATTGAAACCAACAAGTAAAACGTTTTTAAATGATTTAGATACGGCACGAAAAAATTACGATGCACTACCAACAGAAAAGAAAAATGCTGTCACTAACTATGAAAAGCTTGTTACTGCTGAAACTGAGCTGAAATCTGCACATACAGTTATAGCATTGATCGATGCGGCAGTGCCTGATGATCCGGATTATTTAACGAAGCTCATGAATGCTCGCGTTGCTTACGATAAACTATCATCAGGACAAAAAAAGCTTGTTTCGAATGTGAAGTTGTTAACGGATCGTGAAAAGCAAGTGAAGCCTATTTTAAATGCCATGGTGCAAATTGATGCATTAGAGCCGGGAACAAGTAAATTTGTCAGTCAAGTAAACTCAGCGCGAAAAGCATACGATAATCTGACAAAGGATCAAAAGCAATATGTAAAAAATATTGATACATTACAAAAATATGAACCAACTGCAAAAGTGATTGAATTAATTAGTAAGCTAAAGCCGTCTAATAAAACATTCAATGCGGATACTGCACAAGCACGTGCATTATACGATGCCCTAAGTAAGGACATGCAACAATATGTAACAAACTACAATTTATTACAGGCTGCTGAGGGAAGTATTTTAGGTGCAGGTAATGTACAGAGCATGATTGATGAGCTTCCGTCTGTCTCGCCAAATCAATATGTTAAACGAATTGAAGAGATACGTGCAGCATATAATGCATTACCAAAAGATCAACAACTAGCTGTTGAAAACTATAGAATATTGCAGGAGCAAGAAAAGCTTATTAAACCAGTTATTAGTGTTGTAAATGAAATTGACAAACTGATGACATCTAAAGATATGGACGGCCAATACCAAAAGATTTTAAAAGCATATGATAATCTTACTGCTACTCAGCGTAAATATGTTTATAACGACCAGTTGCTTCTATCATTAGATAACGTTATTAAAGTTTATAAGAGTATTGAAGATTTAAAGCCGAGCGACAAAATGTATTTTGGTATGATTGAATCTGTGCGAAAAGATTACGATAGCTTGAGTACAATGGATAAGCAAAGAGTATCTAATTACCATATTTTGCTCGAAGCTGAGAAAAGTATGAGTGAAGTGAAGAAGGTTGTAGAAATTATTGCGGGTCTTAATCCGGCATCTAGCACATATATTCAAGATGTAGCGAATGCTTCTGCGGCATATAAAGCATTAGACTCTAAAATAAAAGGACAAGTCCTTAACTACGATACTTTAAAGAAAGCAGAAAAAGATACAGCGGCAGTATTAAAAGTTGTAGAAGCGATTGGTAAGTTGGACCCGGATGCTAAAACATTTGAAAAGAATGTACTATCTGCAAAAAAACTATACGATGCTCTTACTCTTGAACAACAGGATTTAGTGTATAATTACCGTATTTTACAGGATCATATGAGAACATTAGGTTTAGAATAAGGAGAGAGGGTTAGCCCCTCTTTTCTTCATTTATATGGCCTTGAGGAAAGGGAGCATTAAATTGAAGTTACATAAAGCGTGGGCTGTTGCCACTGCGGTAGCAGTAGTACCATGTGTTGCAGTCATTCCTACAGAAGCAGCTACAATGCCGTTTACAGATATAAAAAATAGCGGAAGCGAAGCAGAATTATACAAGGCAGTTAGTGAATTATATAGCCAGGGAATTGTATTTGGTACAACATCGACTACGTTCAGTCCTTATCAAAATTTAACGCGAGGGGAAGCGGCATACTTTTTAGCTGAAGCTCTAAATTTGGAGACAAAAAATGTAGTGAATCCTGGTTTTAATGATGTACCAGCCTCTCATAAATATTACGGTCATATTGCTGCACTTGCCGAAAAGGGCATTATCCAAAAAGGTACAAATTATAATCCAGATCATTTTATTAAGCGAAGTCAAATGGCAAAGATGTTGACTCTTGGCTTTGATTTACAACAAGCAACTACATTATCTGCCCCTTTTTCAGATTTTACAAAAAATAATGAAACTAATATGTATATTCAAACGTTATTAAATTATGGGATTACACAAGGTACTAGCGCGACAACATTTTCACCGTACACAGACGTTCGACGCGGCCAGATGGCGTTATTTTTATATCGCACCTTACAAAAAAGTGAAAATAATTTTTATATTATTAACATTGAATAAAAGCAAAGACTCACTCTTAGGTTATCCTCAATCTTGGAGTGTTTTTTAAAAAAACATTTAGGAAAAAATAGGTATTAATGGTATATTTGCCGCTCATCACCGGAAGTTGACCCTGGAGCGGGCTACGCGAGTGAAGGGGCTCATCGCAAGAAGCTTTGTTCTGTGCGAAAGCGAAGTGTCAGAAACAAAGCACACAGCCGGAACGGAAATCAACCACACGTTATGGTGATGATCCAAATTGTTGCTCATCTGAAGCAATTTAATTAAATTAATTAAATCTGTAATAACTCTTTTATTACCACGAGTGACTTATCAGAATGGAAATTAACAACAAGTACCATAATTCTCTATCAACGAAAGAGATAAAGATAGTGATTTTTGTATTGTGAAGCCGTTTCATATGTTAGGGCATTGTCGTCAGGAAAGTACTATACATAACTGTATAAAGGGGAGGTAGCTATGTTTAAAAAAGTTTCTGGTGTTGTTGGCATGTCACTTATATTGCTGACTTCATCATACGCTGTGTCTCTGACTAACACATCTGGAGAAGTATTGGCGGCCAGTATTGCAAATGATATTTCACAATCACATTGGGCAAGTAGCTCGATAGAACATATGCTCGAGAAGAACTATATGACAAATTATCAGGATGGCTTCTTTAGACCAGAGCAACCGATTACTAGGGCAGAGGCTGCAGCTGCAATTGCTCGTTCCATGCAGATAAAACCTGATACTACATATACGCCAAATTTTACAGATATAACGATCAACCATCCATATTACAAAGAAATTTGCGCTTTAGTTGAGTTAGGTATTTTACAAGATGGTGATTGTTTCCATCCTGAAGCACCGTTAACGCGTACACAAATTGCCAAAATGTTAACGCTCGCTTATCAAATTGAAGTTGATTCCCAAAATAAAAGTAAGTTTAGCGATGTTAATGAAGGACATTGGGCGAAAGACTATATTGAATCACTTGCAGATGTCGGCATTATTAAAGGGGTCAATGCACAACAATTTGCACCTAATCAATTGGTAACACGTGCGCAATTTGCTTCTATGGTTGAGCGAAGTCTTGACTTTTCAACGAAGGTAACCAATTTCGAGCTTGCTTATGACTTTTTATCAAAGTCTTATATACCGACAAAAAATTATTCATCAACCATGTCTAATGATGTCATTCGTTTAGTTAATGTTGAACGACAAAAGAAAAAGTTACAGCCACTTACCTATGATGCAGCTTTAACACAAGTCGCTGTTATTAAGGCGCAGGATATGGTGAATCGACAATATTTCGAGCACGAATCACCTTACTACGGGATGCCATGGGATTTAGCGACACTATTCGACTATCCATATACAAGTTTAGGAGAAAATTTAGGAAGAAACATCCCATCACCAGAAGCGGCTGTGAAAGCGTGGATGGCTTCCCCAACACATCGTGAAAACATCTTGCGAGAAAACTACACAAACACCGGGGTAGCTATTGCCGTTGATAGCAAAGGAAATTACTATTGGGTACAGTTATTTTCTAGTCAATAACTTGTACGGAGCGGTGGGGAAATAAATACCCGCGCGGCAGTGGAAGAATGTTTGCGCGGCGGGAGAAGCGAATCCTCGCGCACCGGCAAAATACCCGCGAAAGCAGGGCAAATACCCGCGGAAGAGGAGCGAATACCCGCGAAGCAGGAGCAAATACCCGCGAAGCAGGAGAAAACCCGCGTCAGAAGAAGCGAATCCCCACCCCGCGGCAGCAGAAACGGATCCCTCCCATCCCTCTCCACCGCGGCAGGATCCCCGCGAACAAAAAGCAAATACTCAAACTTAATATGAAACTCGTGTTCTATTGTAACAAAGCATAGCTAATATTACAGGAATGTTACAAAACACCGGGATATCCATTAATTAATACCCATATTTTAGCGCTGATAAACCACGGAAACGTTGGTGTATCAGCGTTTTTTTTGCTTTCAGAAATCCGTTACACAATTGAAAAATTAAAATAGCATCTTTTATGATAGTCTATGTATAGGCAAAAAAGTTCTGAAAGGGGTATACCGAAATATGAAAAAGAAATGGTTATTACCGATTTTTGCGTCTTTTATGTTATTTACAACAACTCAAATAGATACAGCTGAGGCAGCTACAGCATCTGATGTTACTGAAACAGCGTCAAAATATTTAGGTATTCCATATGTTTATGGAGGTACAACTACTAAAGGGCTTGATTGTTCAGGCTTTACATCTAAAGTGTTTTCAGATTTAGGTATTAAATTAAACCGTACATCAGGTTCACAATACGAACAAGGTACAGCGGTAGAAAAAGATGACCTACAAGTTGGTGACTTATTATTCTTCAATACTAGTGGTAAAGGTGTCTCACATGTATCAATATACATAGGTGACGGAAAAATGATTCACTCACAAACAGGTAAAGGTGTTAGTTACTCAGATTTAAACGATCCATATTATTGGGGTTCTCGTTATATCGGTGCTAAACGCGTAGCAACATTTGATAGTGAACAAGCAGAAGCTGTTAAAGAAGAAGTAAAGGATGCCGCTATTGATTTTACTGTTTACGCTTCTCGTGCTGAAGTGGCAGAGCAAATTGCTAAAGCACTTAACTTGGATACATCCGATAAAAATACGAAATTTACAGACGTAAAACCATCATATGCACATGCTGGTGCGATTGCTGCTGTATCGAAGTTAGGTATTTTTGATGGTGATGGTAATGGCAAATTTAACCCATCTTCACCTATAACACGTGCTCAAATCTCGAAAGTATTAGTACATGCCTTCGGATTAGAGCAACAAGGCGATGTTGTAACATTTGCTGATGCTCCTGCAAACCATTGGGCAAATGAATGTATTTCAATTCTAGCTTCAAATGGTATTACTGAAGGTACAGGGAATGGTAACTACGGTTACGATGAGATGTTAAAAATTTCTCAACTTCAAACATTTATCGAACGCGCACAAAAATTACAAAAATAATTAAATTTCGTATTACTTAGACAAGGGCTACGTTTAAAGTAATACAATGCAAGGAAGTTCTTTTAAATAATGTATAAATTGAGGGGAGTTTGCACTTGCAGGCTCTCTTCTTTTTATGAAATATCAAAATTCAAGGGGTGATGCCTAAAAATAGTAGAATAGTTACATTCGTATGATAGTTTTGTCAGTGGAATTTTGCTAAAATGAACACGAGAACAGGAAGGGAGGAAATAAGACAGTGTATTTCAAAAAAATCAGTCTTATATTATGCGTCTTATTCATTTCAGCTTCTATGTTTACGATACATAGTGCCCAAGCAAGTGGTGGGTTTGTAGATGTTCCTAAAGATCATGAAGCTTATGAAGAGATCAATTATTTAGTTAGTTTAGGTGTTATTAAAGGATATACGGAAAACGGCAAAACGTATTATAAACCTAATAATAACGTAACGCGTGGACAAGTTGCCAAAATGGTTGTTGTTGCTTCAGGTAACAAACCACTAGTTGCCAATAAATCAAGCTTCTCTGATGTAGCAGTTGGCACAGAGCTTTCAGGCTATGTAGAACGTGCTGTACAGCTTGGTTACTTTGCAACAAATACAAAGGGACAATTCTTACCGAATAAACCTTTAACTCGTGATGAAATGAGTCATGTTTTAACAAAAGCTTTTAACCTTGATACAAGTGAATATGAAAATATCGATTCTCCTTTTGTAGATGTGGGTATTACTAATCCATACGTAAAATACGTGAATACGATTTACTATAATGGTATTACAAAGGGAAGCGGCCAAAATTATAATCCCGATAGCCAAGTGACACGTGCACAGTTTGCGTTATTTGTAGCGCGTGCCAAAAGTGAAAAGTATCGTTTAGAGCTACCTGTAAAAGGTGTAGCTGTACCTGATACGTCACAGGTTATTGGATTAGTTTCCTCAACGACTGACGGATTAAATATTCGTAAATCTAAAGATTCTTCATCTAATGCTAACGTTGTAGGTACAGTGGATAAAGGTGGTAAACTATCAGTCTATGCAGTTGAAGGAGACTGGTTAAAAGTTACCTATAAAGGTGCCTATGCTTATGTTTATAAAACGTATGCACAGTTTTTAGATGCAGATGGTAATGCATTAGGGAATGTCCAAAAACAGGTTACAACAACACAAAATATAAATCTTTATGTAAAACCAACTTCTTCCTCGAAAATTATTACAACAGTTAATAGCAAAACGAAATTACCAGTTTATAAGACGGTAAGTGGCTACTATTTAACTGTAGTGAATGGTTTACCAGGATATATTGTAGCGAATAGTACAGAGGATGTTGAAGTAGTAAAACCTCCTACTCCAACTCCAGATCCAAATCCGAATCCAAATCCAAATCCAGATCCAACTCCTCCAGTAGTTTCAGGTGATCTATTAGGTCGAGTGACAGTTGATAATTTAAATATTCGCCAAGAAGCTAACTCTACTTCTGCGGTAGTAAGTAAGCTGAAAAAGGGCGAGTATGTTCAAGTAAATAGTATTAACGGTTATTGGGCGCAAGTTACTTCTAACGGTCAAAAAGGGTATGTCCATAAATCTTACTTAAAACTATTAAATCAAAGTGGTAATCCGTTAAAAGATCGTATTATCATTCTTGATCCAGGTCATGGCGGTAAGGACCCTGGAACTGTTGTAGGTTCTAATTCCGAAAAAGCCATTACATTAAAGGTTGGCACACTTGTGAAGCAAAAGCTAGAGGCTGCAGGTGCGAAGGTAATGATGACTCGTACGGGGGATACATATCCTTCACTACAAGACCGTGTTGACTTTACAAATGCTAATTACGGTGAAATCTTTGTAAGTATCCATGTTAACTCAGCAGCGAATACGTCTGCACAGGGTACTGAAACATATTATGCTATTTCAACAGGTGATATGCAACAGGAAGACGTTGATCTTGCTACATTTGTAAACAATCAAATCGTTAATAACTTAAATATGAAAAATCGTGGTGTTAAAGAACAGCAATACTATGTAATTCGCAACATGATTATTCCATCCATCTTAGTCGAGCTAGGCTTCCTCACAAATAATGAAGACCGCGCTAAAATGACGGATGATCAATATGCTGAGTTATTTGCTGAATCCATTTACAAAGGGATTTCACAATATTACGCAAAAAAATAATAAAAGAAGCTACATTGTTCTAAAGTGAACGATGTAGCTCTTTTTTTGTTTTTGGTCACTTATAAAATTGATAGAATATTTTTTACTATAAAAGGCTCATCACCATACGTACAGGGCCTATATTTAAAAAAATGTCATCCACAACTTTTGGTGATGAACCCTATAAAACCCAAAAATACTAATAGTTACATTAATATGATGGTTTTAAGTGTTAAATTTTGTTAAAATAAATTTGAGAATAGAAAGGGAGGAAATAGAGCATTGTATTTCAAGAAAATCAGTCTTATGTTATGTATCTTATTCATATCAGCTTCAATATTTACCATACATAATGCAAGTGCAAGTGGTGGTTTTGAAGATATTTCTCCAAAGCATGAAGCTTATGAAGAGATCAATTATTTAGTTAATTTAGGTGTTATTAAAGGGTATACAGAAAAAGGAAAAACTTACTTCAAACCTAATAATAACGTGACGCGTGGGCAAGTTGCTAAAATGGTTGTTGTTGCTTCAGGTAACAAACCATTAGTTGTTAATAAATCAAGCTTCACAGATGTTGCAGTGGGTAGTGAGCTGTCAGGCTATGTAGAACGTGCTGTACAGCTTGGTTACTTTGCAACAAATACAAAGGGGCAATTCTTACCGAATAAACCTTTAACTCGTGATGAAATGAGTCATGTTTTAACAAAAGCGTTTAACCTTGATACAAGTAAGTATGAAAATATCGATTCACCTTTTGATGACGTAGATATTACAAATCCGTACGTGAAATACGTGAATACAATTTACTATAATGGTATTACAAAGGGAAGCGGTCAAAATTATAACCCAGGTAGTCAAGTGACACGTGCACAATTTGCGTTATTTGTAGCTCGTGCGAAAAGTGAAAAGTATCGTTTAGAGCTACCTGTTAAAGGTGTAGCTGTACCTGATGCGTCACAGGTCATTGGATTAGTTGCCTCAACGACTGACGGATTAAATATTCGTAAATCTAAAGATTCTTCATCTAATGCTAACATTGTAGGTACATTGAATAAAGGTGGTAAACTATCAGTCTATGCAGTTGAAGGAGACTGGTTAAAAGTTTCGTCAAAAGATACCTATGCGTATATTTCTAAAAAGTATGCACAGTTTTTAGATGCGGACGGTAATACATTAGGAAATGTTCAAAAGCAAGTTACTACAACACAAAGTATAAACCTTTACGTAAAACCAACTTCTTCTTCAAAGGTTATTTCGACTGTCAATAATAAAGTGAAATTACCAGTTTATAAGACAGTAAATGGCTACTATTTAACAGAAGTGAACGGTTTACCAGGTTATATCGTGGCAAATAGTACAGAGGATGTTAAAGTAGAACAGCCTTCTACTCCAGCCCCAAAACCAACTCCAGATCCAAACACGCCATCAGTTACAGGTGACTTACTTGGTCGAGTGACAGTTGACAATTTAAATATTCGCCAAGAAGCTAACTCTACTTCTGCGGTAGTAAGTAAGCTGAAAAAGGGCGAATATGTTCAAGTAAATAGTATTAACGGTTATTGGGCGCAAGTTACTTCTAACGGTCAAAAAGGGTATGTCCATAAATCTTATTTAAAACTATTAAATCAAAATGGTAATCCGTTAAAAGATCGAATTATCATAATTGATCCAGGTCATGGTGGTAGTGACGTAGGGACCCTTTTCGATAAAATTCTTCTCGAAAAGAATATAACATTAAAGGTTGGTACTCTAGTAAAGAATAAACTAGAGGCTGCGGGTGCAAAGGTATTGATGTCTCGTACTGGAGATACGTTCCCTACATTACAGGGGCGTGTAGATTTTACACATGCTAATTACGGTGAAATCTTCGTAAGTATTCATGTTAACTCAGCAGATAATAAAGCTGCAAAAGGCACCGAAACATTCTACGCTCAAACATCGGGTGATATGTTTGAAGAAGATATTGATCTTGGGACATTTGTAAACAATCAAATTGTTAATAACGTAAATATGGAAAATCGTAAGGTCAAAAAATTTAATTACCATGTAATTGTAAATACGAATATTCCGGCCGTTCTAGTTGAGCTAGGTTTCCTTTCAAATAGTGAAGACCGTGCTAAGTTGTCGGATGATAAATATCTTGAGTTATTTGCTGAATCTATCTACAAAGGGATTTTGGAGTATTACTCAAAGCAATAATAGTGAAGAGCTACATCGTCCAATAGTAGACGATGTAGCTCTTTTTGTTTGATTAGTAGTATTCAAAGGAATTTTATCAGCAATTCGGTACTTCTACCGGCGATATCTAGGGGCTTTGCGGCGAAGCGACACTTTTAGCGGCGCAATCCCCGAGTTTAGCGGCGAACGGAGAACTTTTAGCGGCGCAATTCCCGAGTTTAGCGGCGAAGCAGGCACATTTAGCGGCGAAGCGAGCACATTTAGCGGCGAAGCGAGCACATTTAGTGGCGCAAATCCCGAGTTTAGCGTCGAAGCGGGCACTTTTAGCGGCGCAATACCCGAGTTTACCGGCGAAGCGAGCACTTTTAGCGGCGTAATTCCGAGTTTAGCGTCGAAGCGAGCACTTTTAGCGGCGCAATGCCCGAGTTTAGCGTCGAAGCGAGCACATTTAGTGGCGCAATTCCCAGGTTTACCGGCGAACCAGCGCTTTTGCTGGATAAATTCACAAGTTTGCCGGTGAAACTCACAGATTTATCATCGATTTGCTTCACCAGCGAGAAAAACATTCCAATCAATGCTCTAAAAAATCAACCTTTACCCTTGTTATTTTGAATTTGCATGAAGTGTTCTATTTACGAATTGTGCAAAGTTTTGACGTGTTACTGTACCATTTGGTTTAAACGTATTATCGGCATAGCCTGTTGTAATGCCGAGTGCATATAAAGCTTGGACATCTTTATAATAAGCATGAGATGTAGGTACATCTGAGAAAGTATGATTCGTGTAGCCCTGTAGTTTGAAGCCGTTGACGAGTGCTCTTGCCATAGCAGCGCGCGTCATTGGCTGATGGGCATTGATTTTGCCATCTTCTAATGCAATAATGCCGTGGCGTAAGCCTGTTGCTAAAACTGCATAGCCATAATCACTTGCTTTGATATCACTTGCATTTAATGTAGCTGAGCTTGATGCTGGAATACCTAATGCTCGCAATATCATTTCTGTTGCTTGTAAGCGAGTCAATGTACCCTGTGGATTAAATTTACCATTAGATCCTTTCACGATGCCAAGTGCATATAAGTTTTTTATATCATGATAGGCACCATTCGATGATGATACATCTGGGAAGAATGGAGCGGAAGCAATTGTTGCTTTGTTGGAACCTTTTGCGCGTGTGAGCGTTTTAATTTCTGCAATCGTTGCAAATTTTTCATCAGCATTTTTGCGATCATCACGCCCCTCTATAAAGGATGTACGTATCGTATATGTTCCGGCAGCTAAATTACCAGGCATAGAGATTTGATACTTTTCAGAAAGGGTACTAATATCTTTCTTATCAGCATTATCTGTCGTGGAATCAGCAGCAAGTCCTGGAATATAACGTTCGTGCCCTTTACCAACAACTTTATCGTTTGCGTCTAGGATTTCTACTTTCAATGTACCACGTGCAGGTACATTACCATTGTTCTTAACCGTTACAGTGGAGTAGAAAACAAATTTACCAGACGGTGCTACATAACCTTGCACCCCGTCAGAGTAAAGCGTAAGGTTATAACGGCGGGGCACATTGCCATTATGATTTTCGGCTACCCAATTTAGAGCATGCTTCATAAATACTTGTGCATCTTTATCACCATTAGTTGTTGAATGGGCAGCACCATTTTCGTTATCCTGCCAATCAGCTTTAGCATCAATGTTAATATAATCATAGATTTTGAATCCAATTTGAACAACTCGGCCCTTACCGTATTCGATAGCGTGGGCAGCACCAAATTCATTTTTTTTCATTGTTTTAGCCTTGTCAGTGTAATTGTAATCTGAGAAATATAAAATAGGTGTTGCAGATCCTCCTTGCCAAGGCTTAATGATTTCTACCCAATCACGATCTGTTTTTGTTAGATTAAGCTTGCTTTTGCCAAGCTCTTTTGTTGTATTTTGAATAATTGGATGAACAGTATTTATATTGCTTATTGTTGTATTTCCTAATACAATATCGTCAATAAAACGTGAATTGAACACCTCAGTTAAATTATCCCATTCCATTACCCAAGAATCGACATCATAGATTAATGGAGAAAGATCCATTTGGCCGGATTTAGGGAATTTTGTTGATTCATTACGCGCTGTCTGGAAGGCGAAAATGGCACCACCGCCATTTCGGACGTACATTTTGACATTTTCGCGTTGCTGATGATTCATCATGACTGTATAAGCAAAGACGATTGCATCATACTCACTTAAATTTTCTAAATTGTTTAAGTCTTTCTCATAAATTTTCTCTACCTGGAAGCCTTGTTGCTGATAGAGAAGAAAAGCTTTAAGTTCCTTATTATATGTGGAACTATAGTCAACCTTTGCAGAAACAGATTGACCATTAAATTTTCCACTTGGGTGTGTTGTATTGGCGTATTTTTCACTACTTTCAGAGAAAACGACACCGATTTTCTGAGCAGCTTTAGCTTGTGTTGGTGCTAAAAAAGCTATAAGCATAATAGAGCATGCTGCAAGTAGTGAAATGAATAATTTCTTCATTGAATCCACATCCTTAGTTCTATAATTTTTCATTAAAAATTGCACTACATTACTTATATTACACCTAAATAATGGTTAAATCATTAAAAAATGGTTCTTTTGTTGGGGTTTTTTTAAAAGAATTGTCGATAAAGTGAGGCTAAAATTCTGTTGATTCGAGCTAAATCATAAAACATTAAGTTCAGTGAGTGGGGGCTGGATGACACCTTGGAGATTAGCAGCTCATCGGACGCCTTTAGGAAAGCGCCCAGCCGGAACGGAAATCAACCACACGTTATGGTGATTAGCCCATTAATTATCCAAAATGAGAAATTATTGCATAATTTTATATTAAATCGATTCATTCCTTTCTATAAGTCTACATGTATTTATGATATAATAACTTTTGTTTTGTATAAGAAATGAAAAATAAAACAACTATGATTCGCGATAGAGGAGGGCAATCACATCTACTTAGATGTATGACATTTATGAATAAACTGAAACAAACTTTAGCAAAGGTCAATAAGATTGATACGTTTTCACCGTATTTCTTTTTACCTTTTATATTAGTGCTCTATTTCTTTACAAGTCTATTCGATTTCCATCGATTTGAACTATTTAATGTACGTGTGTCAATTTGGCCAGCGGTATTTTTAGCACTTGCTTGCTATTACATCGGTGTGTACATCATTGATAAATTACAATGGACAATCCCATCATTCGGGTTATCCTTCTTAGGGAAATATGTTGTTCATTTTATTGTAATTTTAACTTTAATTGGTTTAACTTCATATTTATTAATGATTTTTGGCGGAGGATTTGGGATTTCTGATGAATCGAATCGACGTAACCTTGATCCAAAATTAAACTTCTTTGCCCAATTATTATGGTTTGGAGTTTTATTGTTATTATCATATAAAATGATTTTAGAAAAGCATATGACATGGAAGAAAGTATTAGTATACGGTTCCATTTATGCGGCTGTTATGTTCTTATTCTTATTAATGGGTTACCGTACACCATTAATTATTATGTTATTTACTGGTATTATTATTTTCCATTATGTTGTAAAGCGTGTGAAATTAACATGGTTCCTTTCTGCTTTGTTTGTGATCGGAGTAGCTTTCTCAATGTTTGGTTTCCTACGTGTCGTATCAGAGGATACAACGAAGGAATTTAATAACCGTGATCAACCAGATGTAGAATTAACTGAAACAGAAAAGGAAAAACTGTTAACAGTAGAGCAACAAGTTAATTTAACGCCAAAATGGATTCGTTCATTGAATGGTGAGAGTGTTACAGGTCATATTGTTTTAAGTAAAATTATTGAATATACGCAAGAGGAAGGCTATCTACATGGTGAACTTCATGCTGGTATCTTGAATACAATTTTACCAGGTGAACAAGTGTCACCTCGTATGAAAGTAACAGAAGTTGTAAACTCTCTAAGTGTAGATGAAGGTAAATATATTACACGCCCTAATAGAACAACAACACCAACGTTCATCGGTCAGTTATTCTTAGACGGCGGTTATTTACTTGTAGGAATCGGCTTCTTCTTATATGGTGTATTAATCTCATTAATTTATAATAAAGTGAAGCAAGGCGGTATTCGTAGCTTCCACTCAGTAGCCTATGCGTTTGTCATTACACTATTCACAGTGTCTATGCATACAGGCTTACTTGATTTAATATTTATTTTAATGCTTGGCTTTGTTGTCCTAGCCTCGGCGGTTATAAAAACGGACAATAAAAAAACTTCATATTAACAATAGTAGAGATGTCTCAATGGTCAGCTGAGGCATCTCTTTTTTTTATATGGGGCGTTCTATCCGTCAGTTCGAAGGTCCAATCTGTCGCATCAGATCTTCTATCCGTCACCATGAAGGTAGATGTCGATATTTTTCAAAAGTTGGTTGATAAATTAAAAAAGTTGGTTGATAAATTAAAATAGTTGGGTGATAAATCGATAAAGTTGGTCGATAAACAATCAAAAGTTCTCGGCAAATCTCAAAAGTGCAGCTCATTAAAGTTTTTGTCGCTGCCGTTGCGCTCCGCTCCACTTTCGCTGCAGAAAAGTGAGATTTTGCCCCAGCCTCTCTTTTTGTATATGGGGCGTTCTATCCGTAATATCAGATCTTCTATCCATCAGTTCGATGGTGCAATCCGTCACATCAGCTCATCTATCCGCCGCCTCTGTTTCTACAGGCACAACGCGTAGTTCTTCAGCAGGAGTGTCGAGCATTTACCTCCAAAACAATATTTTAGAGCCGCCTTCACAGAAAAAAGCCGCCCTAATGATAGGACGACTTCTTATTTATTTTACAGTATTGATCACTTGTACATAGTCTTTGCTAACAAAAGCTGTTCCTGTATGCAGCTTATCAGAAAGAACCTCATACCAGCCGTTTGTAGCTGAGTTTGTGATGATAACAGGCATCCCGCTACGTGCATAAGTGAATAGTGGAGTATCGCCAGTAGATGCGCCTGTACGAACATTTAAGCCGTGTGTAGTTGTTAAGCCAATTGTGTATGGATTATTAGCATCCTTGAAGCCTAACGCTTTTTCAGCACGGTAGTAATGTCCTGTAATTTTTGCACCCCAGTATGGGTCAGAAGCGTATTTTACGTTAAAGCCAAGAGCTTTTGAACCAACTACAGCGCCGTTGGCAAAGTTTCTGCCTGGTGAACCACCTGGCGTGATATAGTTTGGCTGTAAAAACTTATCAACAAGCTCATTGATATTGGCAGCAATACTATCAAACTTTTTCTTTAGTGGATTAGTATCATACTCATACAAACCAAATAAGTTATTTAAGTTTTGTGCATTTGGACTCATACCATAAGCACTTTCATGCTGTGCAAGTGATAAAATAAGCATGGCATTAATTTGCGATTTTGCTTCTACTTCTTTTAATGTTTTGCCTAAACCTATTAATTTACTTTTCTTTGTTGCATCTTTATAAAGAGCAATCCCCGTACTTTCCATCTCAGCTAACTTCTGCATAATATAAGCATCAATTTCTTCTGCAGTATAGTGTGTTGTTGCACGAGCAGGTAAAAACTGATAGTAGTTATACGCGTCACCTTTAGAAGATCCATCTCCATTTGTGAAAGTGATGCCGTTCCAGCTATAGTATTTTTCACCTGGCTTCATGAAAGAAGGTGCTTTTCCGTACACATAGCTAGAAGAATATTTATTTGTTTTGTAATCGTAGAGCGTGTGTTTAATTTCACCATTCTCATTTGTATAGTAAGAGCGACCTTTGCTCATTGCAAATGGGATTAATGTAACATCAGCCTGTTTTAAGTAACCAACTTGACCAGCTAAACGTACTTTTACTTGTGTTTCATCACTGCTAAGGTATTCCATCTCTGTATTACCTGCAACAGCAATCGAGTCATTAATTGTTTCAGATTTTAGTGCTACATAATTATTTGTCACTACATAGCCTGAAGACATTTTCACAATTTTATCATTTTGAACAATAACCTGTGTATTTTTTGTCATGGCCTTTTCAGCATCTGCAAAGGTAGCGAATCCTTGATTGCCAACTAGTGTGCCGTTTGAAATTTCCTTAATAACGTATTTAGAGGAGTTAGCATTTGGATCGTCAGTGTTCGAAGTGCCGCCGTTTGAATTGCCAGAGTTTGGATCGCCAGTGTTCGAAGTGCCGCCGTTTGTACTTCCGTTGTTAGAATCGCCAGCGTTTGAATTACCGCCGTTTGTACTACCACCGTTAGAATTGCCAGCGTTTGAATTACCACCGTTCGTATTGCCGCCGTTTGTACTACCACCGTTAGAATTGCCAGCGTTTGAATTACCACTGTTCGAAGTGCCGCCGTTTGTACTTCCGCTGTTAGAATCACCAGCATTCGAATTACCACCGTTCGAAGTGCCACCGTTCGTATTGCCGCTGTTTGAATTACCGCCGTTCGAATTACCGGTATTTGAATCATCAGCAAGTGTCATTAAGCGGTGAACAAATGTAGCAGCTTGTCCAATAGTTGCATTTTTGGTAGGCATAAAGTTACCACCAGAGCCTTGAATGATTCCTAATTGGGCACCTATAGCTACTGCTTGGCGGTAGTCTTTAATAATAGATGCATTATCCTTAAAGGTAATTGTAGGAGTACCTTTAGGGATTTTTAAATAATCAATCGCTCTTTCTAGCATAATCGCCATATGCTGTCTTGAAATAGCGGCATTAGGCTTAAATGTACCATCGCCGTAGCCAGTAATAATCCCAGCGGAAGCAGCAAGCTTAATATCTTTTGCGTACAAATGTGTTGCTGGGACATCTTTAAAGATTATGTTGCTTGATTCTTGAAGGTTCATGGCCTTTGCTAAATAAGAAGCGAATTCTCCGCGAGTCACATTAGCATTTGGACGATAACTTCCTTTTGCATCTTTTACTAATGCATTTTTTGAAATTAAATAGCGAAGACCCTGTTCATGGGAATGTCCTGAAAGTTCATCAGCAGCAGATGCCATTTGGGGTTGCCAAAAAAGCATGCCGACTACAGTCATGAGCAATACAATGATTGATAGTTTTTTCATATTTTACCCTCCTAAACTTCTACACCATTTTAACAAAGTTATAGGGTCACGATAAAGGTTAACGCTAGAAAAATCATAAAATGAGACTATATGAATAGTTTTCTTAACAATTACTATGAAACTGGAAAATAGCTTAAATGTTCCATAGCTATTTTGGCATATTTTTGCTAATGTAATAGGAGTAAAACATGTGAAGGGAGAGTTGAGGGCTCTATATTACTTAAGAGCGCAAATAAAATGAAAAAAATAGCAAAGAATTTACTAGTTTTAGTTGTATTATTGTCAATGGTTGTTAGTCCGTTAAATGCTTATGCAGCTCAAACGGTCAAGAAGGAATATCCATTATCAAAAGGTGTGCAGTATAAACAATATACATACAGCAATACCTATACAAATTCTATTAATCATCTTCAGATTGATTTAACTGAACCAAATACAGAAGTACAATTAGGTATGCCTGCAACAGTCAATGGCAAAGAATCGACAGTAGCGAATGCTAATCGTAATTCACGCGAGGGAAATCGTGTAGTTGGTGCTATTAATGCAAGCTTTTTTAATATGTCAGAAGGTTACCCATTATTTTTACTAGCTAAAGATAATGTTATTTTTAACGGTGGTGCAGTTTCAAACGGCTCCGATCAATATATGAATGTCCCTACAGCTTTTGGGATGACAGCAGATGGCCGCGGTGCGATTGACTATTTTGATTTTGATGTAACACTTTCTCATAAAGGCACAAATTATGACATGACAGGAATGAATCGTGAACGTAATATAAACGAATCGATTGTTTACACACCACAATTTTATAGTAAAACAACAAATACAAATGAATACGGTTTTGAAATTGTAGTAGATACAGGTGCTCCAATTACTGAAAATAAATTTGGTCAAACGTTAACAGGAAAAGTGACAAAAATTACACCATATGGATCAAAAGAAAAAATATCCATTCCTCCAACTGGCTTTGTCGTTTCTTTACAAGGTGGAGATTGGCACAGTAAGCTAAGTCAAATTGCACTTGGAGATGAGCTGAGTGTTAACTTCTCAATTGATAAGCAGTGGCAGGATGCAAAATTTATCATGGCAAGTGGTCCGTATTTAGTAAAAGATAATAAGCCTTACATTATGATGAGCACATCTAGCTCTCGCGCAAAAGAGGTTGCGCCACGCACAGTTGTAGCGACAAGTGATAATGGAAAAAAAGTACACTTTATTACTGTTGATGGACGTCAGAGCCATAGTAAAGGGATGAATATGGTTCAACTCGCTAACTATTTAGTGTCGCTCGGTGTTGAACGAGCAATTAACTTAGACGGTGGCGGCTCAACAACAATGGGTATTCGAAATTACGGTAATAATAATGTCGTATTAGCGAACCTACCATCCAATTCAGGAAACACACAACGTCTTGTGTCCGCAACATTACAAGCTGTTAGTACGGCACCAACAGGTAAAGGAAGATATATTGACTATAAAAATAGTACAAGCAATGCAACTCTTTTAGAAGGTGCTTCGTCTAGTATAGCAGTAAAATATGTTTTAGATGAAAATTATAATGCACTTCCACTTGATGGTCATTTATCGTTAACATCTGAGAATAATACTTTAAACGTTAACGGCTTAAGCTATACTGCAACGAAAGCCGGCAATGATCGTATTTTCATCAACCATGATGGCACTGCTGTTCAATCATTCCAAGTGAAAGTAGTAGATGCTCCGGCAGCAATGAACATTGCACCAACATCAAAAACAGTGAATTCTGGCGAAACTGTCAAATTTACTATGGATGCAAAGGATGACGGTGGTAAACCTCTAGTTTACAATCCATCACAAGTGAAATGGTCTGTAGAAGGAAATATCGGTACCATTACTAATGACGGTAAGTTTACAGCCAAAAATCCAGGTGCTACTGGTAATGTAGTTGCGACTTTAGGAACAAAAAGTGTAAAGGCTCCGGTGACTGTAGCAGCTGCTGGATTGTTTAAAGATATTCCAAATAATTATGTGTACTATAAAGAAATTGAGTATTTAACAAAAAATAATATTATTACAGGTCAAGCAGATGGCACATTTAGACCGAATGATAAACTTACACGTGCACATGCGGCAGTTATTATTAGTCGCGCACTTGGTTTAGATACATCAAACGTAAAAAATTCAGGCTTTAAGGATATTCCTGCGAATCACGTTTATTATAAACAAATCGCAGCTGTAGTTGAGGCTGGTATTATGAGTGGTAAAGGCGGTAATACCTTTGATCCAAATGGTACTTTAACGCGTGCACAAATGGCGAAGGTTGTAGCATTAGCTTATGATCTAGAAGGAACAAGTAACATTAACTTTAAAGATGTATCGAAGGATCATTGGGCATACCCATATGTTCAGCAACTAGCTGCAAATGATATAACTACTGGCTATGGTGATAACACTTTTAGACCAAATGAAGCGATTAGTCGCGCTCATTTTGGATTATTCCTTTATAGAGCAATCCATCAATAACAGTAGTCATTAAAGAAAGGCTTTGCATTTAATAGCAAACTAGTAGTTAAACCTAGTTTGCTATTTTTGTTTTTAAATCAAAGGGAGTCGTAGTAGATAGAAATCTAGTTGATTTTTTACCATATTGCAAGAACTATATTACCTTTTAAAGCTTACTTTTTTTTTACTATTTTTAAAAAGAAAGAAAATCTACAATTATGGTATAATCTCAGTATTAAAAAGTAAAAGGATGTTTTTTAATGAAAATAGGCATTGTGGGGAATTACGGCAATGATAATAATGGTGATGAATCAATATTATACGGCATTCTTCAACAAGTAAAACAAACATTTTCGGTAACTAGTGATGACATTACCGTTTTTAGTAATAACACACAACAAACATCCGAACGTTATGGGGTACACAGCTATCCGTTGTATTACAGAAAGAGTAATTTATTTAAAACGTTTATCCATACTTATAAAAACAATAAACAATATGTATCCACATTTGACCTCCTCATCATTGGTGGTGGTGGTATTTTAATGGATTTCTATAAACGTGAGGCTCACCTGTATGGAGCGTATGCAATGATGGCTAAACAAAGTAATGTTCCCTACATTATTTACGGATGTGGCGCTGGACCACTCGATACGATTTCAGGAAAAATCAGTATTCGCGCGATGTGTCGTTATGCAGCAAGTATTTCTGTACGTGACCCTCAGTCTAAAGAGCTTTTGCAAAGTATTGGGGTAAAAAAGTCAATAGAAGTTATTGGTGATCCTGCATTTACATTAAAAGGGGATCGCCAAAATTACGCCGATAAACCAATTAAAATAGGTGTCTCAGCAGTTCCATACTATAATGCAAACTATTGGCCAGAGGGAAATGTTGAAAAATATGATGCGTACATTACAGGCATGGCGAAAAATTTAGATTATGTAATTTCTGAGCATAATGTAGAAGTTACGTTTTTTGCCACTAAATTCCCGCAAGACGTTACTGTGACGAAGGATATTCAGAGAAAGATGCAGCGACGTGAACATACAGAAATTATTGAAGAGAATTTGGTGCCAGAGCGATTACTTGAGGTGACTGAGGAGCAGGATATTATTATCGGTACACGTCTACACTCGCTTATTTTGGCAACTAATTCGGAAACTCCGATAATTGCGATATCCTATCATACAAAAGTACAGGATTTTATGTCCTTTGTAGGCGCATCAGATCGTTGCTTGCAAATGCAGGATATAGAGGATGATGAGAAGGCTCTATCCACATTAGTTGGCAAACTAAGTAGCAATTGGAAGCAGTCAATTGCAGAGACGAAACAAATTGCTACCCATATTCATAAAGAGGCCATGCATGGTCAGGAATTAATGAAAAAGGCAGTGACACGTCTATGAAAAAAGTACTCGTCATTAGTAATATGTATCCAACATCTGATCATTTATCATTCGGTATTTTTGTGAAAAATCAAGTCACTGCACTTGAAAAAGCAGGACTAGACGTAGATATATCAGTAAATACAAATCCGGCGACAGGTAAGAAAAACACCATTATGAAATATACAAAATGGGGCTTATCGACATTGATGAAAGGCTTGAAAAACAGAAAGTCTATTGATGTCACACATGCACATTATGTGTTCCCATCTGGTATGCTGTCGTTGCTATTAAAGAAAATGTTTGGTATACCGTTTATCGTTACAGCACATGGCGGCGATATTGAGCGTATGGCGAAAAAGAGTACAAGGATTCGCAATTGGACAGCTAGTATTTTACGTGAAAGTGAACATGTTATCGCAGTAGGCCCTGTCTTAGCTCAACAAATTGAACAAGATTTTGGGATTGAAAAAGGTAAAATCTCTATCGTTAGCATGGGTGTGAATCGTGAGGTTTTCACAAAAGGAAGTCAAGCAGCAGTGTGCAAAGAACTGCAATTAGCTTCTGAGCCATTCAGATTTTTGTTTGTAGGAAATGTTATTAAGCAAAAAGGCGTTGAGGAGCTATTACAAGCTTTCCAAATGCTAAAAACAAAAGTATCTCGTCCTTTAGAGTTAATTCTTGTTGGTTCTAGAAGAGACCAAGCATTTTTCCAATCCTTGCAACCATTAATCAGTGAAGACGTCAAATTTATAGATCCACTAAAACAACAAGAACTAGTGAAGTGGTTCCAAGCAAGTGATGTCTTTGTATTACCATCCCATTTAGAAGGTTTTGGGTTAGTGGCATTAGAGGCTTTAGCGACAGATACACCTGTTATTGCTTCGAATGTAGGTGGACTTGTATCTTTGCTTGGAGAAGGCGCAGGGCATTTAGTGGAGCCCGAAAACGCTATGGTTTTATCTGAGGAGATGCTGCGTGCAGTGAACACGCCAAAAAATCAATATATGAATCGTGAAGCGGTCGACAAAGTATTAGCCATTCACGATGAAAAAAATATAACAGCTCGCTGTATAGCGATTTATAAGTCGGCCGTCGAAGGTAGGGATGGCTTATGAATAAGTTTATAAAATTAATTGGGGCAGTTGCGATTATTAATGTTGTGGCCCGTGTTTTCGGATTTTTACGTGAAATGATTATCGCATACCAATTTGGTACTGGCCATACTTCCGACAGTATTTCTACTGCGTATATGATTCCAAACTTTTTATATTTAGTAGTTGGAGGAGCATTTACAACAGTTTTTATTTCTATTTATAACCGAGAATCAACGGACAAAGGACTATTCGTAAAGCAGTCGTTTACAATAGTTGCTGTGACAGCGACAATAATGACATTGATTGGGATGATCTTTGCTGATCCAATTTTAGATAGCTTTAAAACCGATAAGATTGTTAGCGAAGAAGAAGTGGCTTTAACAAGAGATCTTTATTTGTGGATGATGCCATCATCTATATTTCTTGTGTTATCTTCTTGGTATAGCGGTTTACTAAATGTAAATCAAAAATTTCATTTATCAAGCTTTGCCATTTTAATTTACAATGCGGTTTTCTTACTGATCGCAGTTGTATTATCGCAAACTATCGGCCCGATTGGATATGGTATTAGCGCATTTGCGAGCGCAATACTAATGGTGTATTTCTTAGTTATCGGTTACCGTAAATTAGATTCGTTTAAGGTAGGATTGTCTTTTAAACAAAATGTATCAACAAAAGAGTTGTGGATAATGGTTGTACCTATTATGCTTGGCGGTGCAACGGTTCAACTTTATGCACTACTACAGCGCTATATAGCAGGGCTATTATCATTAGAAGGAGCAGTATCATCTGTTAACTATGCTTCTAAGTTGATGCAATTCCCACAAGCTATATTAATTACGGCAGTAACGACAGTTATTTATCCAATTTTAAGTCAAAAGGAAGCTGATAATGACCATGCTTCTATAAAAAGCTTATATTCAAAGGGATTACATTACTTGTTACTATTACTTGCTCCAGTGACAATTTTCTCTTATTTTTATTCAACTAGTTTAATTCAAGTTGTTTTCGAATACAGCAATTTTAATGCGAAGTCAACGGCTGCAACAGCGCCGGTACTTGCCGTCTTCGTACTTTCTATGTATTTCCTTGCAGCAAACGGATACATTACACGCTTTTACTATGCAAAGGGTGACTCAATGGCACCTGTAATATTTAGTTTACTAAATGTATTTGGAGTAAATATTGCAGTTATTTTCTTAATGGTAGATTCAACTGGAGTAGTTTCAATTGCATGGGGGACTTTAATAAGTTCCATTGTGAACTTTATCATGCTTGTAGTGTATGCAAGCATTAAATATGATCTGAAAATGGGTATTTTCAGCAAAGAGCTACAATTTTTCAGAGCATTACCACCATTGATCGTTATCACGATTGTTATGTACTTTTCAAGCGAGTATTTAGTATTTGATAACAAGTGGGTAACTTTCATTGTAGGTCTTGTTATTTTTAGTGCTGTGCTTGCAGGCTCCTATTTATTATTTGGAGTGAAGGAAGTTAAAGAATTTAGTGATAAACTAAAAAGAAAACTTTTAAAACAATAGCAAAAAAGTGGGTATCTTAGAAGAAATTCTTTGATACCCTTTTTGTATTTAGCTGGGTTATTCCAGGAAAGTCAGGGATGGCATTTTTAAACGTATGCCATGTTGTTTGGAGTAAGTCTAGATGACTCCTTAGATCGTCACAGATGAGGCCTGGAGCGAAGTGAAGCGGCTCATTGGATGCACTTAGTCGGAACGGAAATAACCCTGATGATGAGCCATTTATCCGCATTAACGGGCAGTAACTTTATCAGTACCAAAAGCGAAGTGTCAGGTACAAGGCTTCCACTTCAAGGTGTGAGATTAACTGCCCATAAAAGCCCGATTGGTGAAGACTAATAATCAGTGTGGCCCACTGATTAAAGTTTCACTTTATTTTTAAGTAAGGAAATAAAATTCGGATTAGTTAGACAATATAAGTACTTGTTGCAAAAAAAATGTCATATTCATAATATTTTATAGTAAAAAAATAGGGGCTGTATTATAATAATTTTATTCAGATAGCGTGGTATTTTTTAACTTATTTCAGCATTCATTTCCCCTTCTATAGGTGGTAATAAGTTAAAGCCTCTGGTGGATGAAAAAATGGATTATTTCGGCATCACTTAGGATCATCACCAAAAATTGTGAATGAGCCCAGGTGGAACGGAAATCAACCACACGTTATGGTGATGAGCCGGACATATAGATAATTTGGAATTAATTAGTATTAATAATACTTGAAGGAACTACAATCTAAGATAAGGTGGAAAGTATGACAAGAGGTAGGAAGATTAATTCAAATGGTGAACGAAGTAAACAATTATTGCTTGAAAAAGCAGTAGAGCTATTTTCTGAAAAAGGTTATCATAATACAAAAATTAGTGACATTGTAAAAGCTGCCAATGTAACACAGCCAACGTTTTATTTATATTTTGAAAGTAAGGACTCTCTTTATAACGATCTGAATAGACGATTTCAGCGTGGATTTGATGAGGTCATGAGTAAACAAGCAGAAGAAGTTGTAAAGGGATTAGAAGGCTTTGTGACAATGCTGAAGCAAAAAATACAAATGTTGTTCGTCTACATAATTGAAAACCCGAAATTAACGAAAATTGGATTATTTGAATCTGAACAGTCATTTTTAGTTAAATCTCAGCTTACACAGCAGTTAATTTACCTTATACACCTCCATGATTGTGATGATGTATTACAATCGTATCGTGTCGAAATTAACGTAGTTGTAGATAGTTTTGTAGGATCCTTGGAGCGTTTAATATTAACAAATTTACTTGAACAAAAAAGACTTCCTTGCGAGCTAGCAAGAGACTTAGTTCATTTATATTTTTTAAGAGAAAATAAAGTGAATCTTTAATCAATGAGGTTTTCTCTTCACTAATCGGGCAAAAAAATTCCCCTCACCACTAAAATGGTGAGAGGGATTTTTTTATTTCTTCACTGTAATATGAAGATAACTGCCTTTTTGAAGCTTTTTATCTGTTTCTTTTTGAACAGATGGATGAACAAGAAGCATATATTCTTGCTCAGGATTTAATGGTTTTGATGGGGTAACAAGTAATGATTGACCCTCAACTTTTGTAGTAATTGGTACCTCGTTACCACCTAAAGCGACGAGCTGTACACTGCCTTCAGCAATTTGCGAAGAAAGTGCTTGTGAGAATTTCACTGTAAATGTTTTAGATGGTGATACATTTTTTAAGCTGGCTAGCTCTTTGTAATTTGGATATTGTTCTTTTATAGCATCGTAATGGGCCTGGAAAATAGGAGGAGTCTTTGTTTGGATATTTGGTTTTACCCCAACTTCATTAATTGTTTTCCCTGAAGGACCTGTAAATTTACCGACTGTAAGTTTTAAATAGCTACCGTCACTCAATTCAAAAAAGCCTTGCATAGCGCCTTTTCCATATGTAGTTTCTCCATATAAAATAGCAGATTGCTGATCTTGTAATGATGCTGATAACATTTCAGACGCGCTAGCACTATAGCGATTTACTAGAATGCGTGTATTAGCTGGGAATTTTTCGTTTTGATGGGCTGCACGTACTTTATAAGAGGCATGTGCTTCTTCTAGTAAAAAGGCAATTTTTGCTTTTGGGAATAACCCCGTCATCTCCTCAGCCGTTGATACATAGCCGCCACCATTGTTTTGTAAATCTAATATAAAGGAAGTTGCACCACGCTGTTTTAATTCAATAAGCGCGTCCTTAACGAGCTTTGCACCGTCTTCTGAGAAGGATGACATGGCAATATAGCCAACATTTCCAAATAGTAATTTAGATTCCACATTCGGTAATGTGAATTTTTTTCGTGTAATTGTTTTAGTAGAAGTTTTACCATTTTCATGTTTGAGTGTCACTTCTAGCTTAGTACCCTCATCACCGACTAATAAGGACGAGGTTTCTTGTATGGAGCCTCCTACAACGGATTGCCCGTTAATGGCAGTAATAATGTCTCCAGCCACGATACCGGCTTTAGCTGCACCACTATTCTCAAATACTCGTAAAATATGAATGCCATCTTCATGTTCTTCGATGACTACACCAATCCCAATTGTTGATAGATTGATGCTATTGATAAATTCCTCAAATTCCTCTTTTGTAAAATATGTGGAATAAGGGTCTAGCATATCAATGATTTCTGGAATTGTTTTGGCGTTTTGCAAATTCCCATTGATAGTCCCAACATAATTTTGCTCAATAATTCCCTTGATCTCTTTTACAAGCTGTTGTTCATTGCTTGCAGCAGATGCGTTCGCAAATGGGAAGATGAAGAAACTTAGAATAAATACGAAAGACCACAATATTTTTTTCATAGGACACCTCTTTTCTGATTACTTTTATTATACATGAATTACCATATAACCGCGAATAGGGAAAGAGAGAATTTACTGAAAAAAAGAATCTGCAAGCCTTTTGCGAAATAGTAAGTCTATGCAAGATTCGTAGACAGAGACTTACTAGCAAAAAGCAAGCAGATTCTAATTAACTAATAAAATGGCTTATCACCAAAAGTTGTGATGACATTTGTAAAACGTATACCGAACAGAAATCCTCATGATATAGCGATGGACCTGTGTAGAAATTTTAAAAAATCTCTTTTACCTTTTTGTAAGCTTATGAATGATAAAGCCGATAATTGCGCCGATAATTGCAGGTACAAGCCATCCCAGACTTTGCTCGTATAATGGTAAAGCATTTAAAATGTTCTCATATGGTGTAATTCTAATTTTCATTTCCTTTAAACCATCATATAGACTAACACAGAATGTTGGAATTAAAGCTAAAATGTAAACGATTTGTCCACCTTTAAAGAAATGATCGACAAGCGACAGTACCATTAACACCATTGCTAGCGGATAGATAATTAATAGTACAGGCAGTGATGCACTAATAATTGTAGAAAGACCTACGTTCGTAATAGCAGCACTAAAAATTGTGAAAACTATTAAAAATGTTTTATATGATATTTTTGGGAATAACTTATGGAAATACGTAGCATTGGCAGTTAATAATCCTACAGCAGTTGATATACACGCTAGTAAAATTGTAGCGGATAAGATAATGCTTCCAAAATTACCAAATAGAACTTTAGCTGATTTTGCAATAATATCACCGCCAGTATCAAAAGTACCAATGGCATCAATACTAGTGTTACCGATTTGGCCAAGAGAGATGTAAACAAATGATAGGCCAATAGCTGCAACAATTCCGGCGAAAATCGTCGTTTTGACTTGTTTTTTAGTATCTGACATACCCATGTCACGCAATGCTTGTAAAATAACGATACCAAAAACGAGTGCACTCAGAACATCCATTGTTAAATAGCCTTGAACAAAGCCTTCAGTCAGAGGTGATACAGTGTATTCTCCCATAGCTCTCCCTGGTTCACCCATTGGAGAAATAAAGCTTTTAACCGCTAAAATTAAAATAACGATCAATAAAGCAGGAGTTAAAATTTTCCCTACACGATCGACAAGCTTTGTAGGGTTAATAGCTAAGTATAATATTAAGGCAAAAAATAATATAGAAGTAATGAACAGTGGTGCCCAATGATCAGCTATTGACTCAGGTAGAAATGGTGCAATCCCTATTTCATAGGAAACAGAACCTGTACGAGGTACTGCAAAAAATGGCCCAATGGCTAAATAAACGATTGATGTAAATATTACACCAAAAGCAGGGCTTACACGATTAGCAAGTAATTGTAAATCCCCACCTGCTTTCGCCACAGCAACGATTGCTAAGAGTGGTAAACCCACACCTGTTATTAAGAAACCAATCATTGCTAACGTAATGTTCTCACCAGCTTGTTGGCCTAATAATGGAGGAAAGATAATATTTCCAGCACCTAAAAATAAGGCAAATAATAGTAAACCTACTGCTAAATTTTCCTTGATGAAAAGCAAACTGTTTTTCATAAAAATTAAAACTCCTTTAATTGAAAAGCTGAAACTTTCTAAAAATTTTAAATACAGATGTGTATGTTACCATAGTAATACGAATCTTGCAATTAATATCTTTTTGTGATTCGTCGGATTCTGTAGTATTTAATAAGATTGATAATTTGTTTGAAAAATAGTCAGTTTTTCCGATTTCTCATTACTTTGATATCTAGTATGATAGACTCACAAGGAAATATTCTAGCATGAACGGAGGCAATTTGGTATGAAAAAATCAAAAAAATTGAGAATACTAGCTTTAAGTACGATAGCTACTTCATTTTTAGCACTACAGACCGCAGAAGCAGCTACATATACCGTACAAAAAGGGGATACTCTATCTAAAATCGCCCAAAATCATCAAGTAACAGTACAAGATATAAAAAGCTGGAACAAATTAAAGGATGATATGATCTATGTGGCTCAAAAACTTGAGATTTCAAAACAATCTACTAATGAAACAGTAAAACCTTCAAATCCATCAACAACAAAACCAACAACACCTACAACACCACCGAAGTCTACAACTGATTCTCATACAGTAGTGAAAGGTGATACATTATCAAAAATTGCTAAGCAATATAATGTGACACAGAAGGACATTAAAGATTGGAATGGACTTACGACTGACACTATTTACGTTGGACAGGTGTTAAAATTATCTCCAGGAGCTACAATACCTGAGAGCGAAAATGGGCCTTCTGGTGTAGGAACACCATCAAAAGAAACGTCTAAAGAGCCTACAGCTAATGGACAAGCTGTTTATAAAAAAACAATAGAAGTAGCTAATACATTGGTAGGAACTCCATATGTCTATGGCGGTATTACACCAGAAGGTCTTGATTGCAGTGGCTTTATTTACTATGCCTTTAATCAAGGTGGTTTAAAAATTGGAAGAGACAGTAGCGAAGGATATTTTAATGGTAATACAACACAAGTTAAAAATCCGGTAGCGGGAGATTTAGTATTTTTCGAGAATACGTATAAAAATGGAATATCTCATATGGGTATTTATCTTGGTGATAATAAATTTATCCATTCAGGATCAGATGGTGTTGAAGTTTCAGATGTTACGTACTCCTACTGGTCTCAAAGATTAGTATCTTATAAACGATTCGACGCTATAAAATAAAGGTAAAGCGATTTTTGCATACACGCAGAAATCGCTTTTTTCATGCAGTGAGATAGTAATCGCTGATAAGAAGGTGGACATCGCTGATAAAAAGATGAATACCGCTGATAAGAAGGCAGATATCGCTGATAAAAAGGGGAACATCGCTGATAAGAAGGCGAATATCGCTGATAAAAAGATGAATATCGCTGATAAAAAGGAGAACATCGCTGATAAGAAAGCAGAAATCGCTGATAAGAAAGCAGAAATCGCTGATAAGAAAGCAGAAATCGCTGATAAAAAGGAGAACATCGCTGATAAGAAGGCGAACATCGCTGATAAAAAAGTGAACACCGCTGATAAGAAAGCAGAATCGCTGATAAAAAGGAGAACACGGCTGATAAGGAGCAGAACATCGCTGATAAAAAAGTGAACACCGCTGATAAGAAGGCAGAAATCGCTGATAAAAAGGAGAACATCGCTGATAAAAAGATGAACATCGCTGATAAGAAGGCGAACACCGTTGATAAAATGTTCCATATCACCGCTAGAAATCTCCAAATGAAAAAATCCCTTCTTGCTATGAAAAAGAAGGGATTTTGATAGTTTATCTCGCATTAACGGGCAGTAATTGATCCGTACGGAAAGCGAAGGTCGGGTACGAGACTCCCACCTCAAAAGCAGGGAAATTAAGTGCCCGATTGGTGAAAACAAATAATCAGTGGGGATGAAGAAAACCCCACTGATTAAAGTTTCATATTATTGTGTTACGCGTGCTGTCCAGCGAGAAAGATCGGCATCTTTTGCATCAACAAGCTCTGCAGGGAAGATGAATGTCCAAGGCTTCGTTGAGTCTGGTTGTACAGTTAAGATTGGATCCATTTTAAATGAACCTTTAGCAATTTGTTTACCTGTTGCATCAATAATTTCTAGTGGTAGTTGTTCAAGATTAATAGCTTTATTATGTCCATTACGAATGAAGATAGACACGTTTAAACTACCATTATCAGCAAATTTTGCTTGCAAGCCAGTGAAGTTGACTTCTGTTTCACCTAACTTAGGTAAAGTTTTTACGATTTTTGCAAGCTCCTCTTTTTGTGCTGCAGGAAGTTGTTTTTCCCATGATGGATCTAATTCTAATTGGTGACCGCGTAGGGAAACAAGGTTGAATGCAATTTTCCAGCCGTCTTCTGGTACTTCATCGACTTTGATCGTTGATTTTTCAAATTCAAATACCCATGGACGAGCACATTCTGCTGGAATCGTGCCAAGTGCTGCAAAGTCGAATTTTTTAGATGCTACAAGCTCATCGTTTTTATCCATGATGTAAAGCTCAATTTCACCTAGCTCGATAGCTTGAGACAATGATGAGCGGAAAAATGCACGTACTTGCCATTTTTTAGAGCGTGGATCTTCTTCAATACTAATAGAAGAAAGTGATAATTGATTTGGCTTCAACGGTTCTAGCTCATTAGCAAGGAAATTAAAAATGTATTTTTGCTCCTGTGGAACATCCCACTCAGGATGGAATGATAGCTTCGTTACGACATCACGATTATCGCTAGTATCCGTAGTAGCACTTCCTAATATGTCTTTAGAGTCAATTGTGTTTTCTTGAACAACTTTGTCTGATTTTTTAAAGAATGAAAATAAGCCCATTATTGTACCTCCATTTGTGCTTCAATCATTTTCATGAAGCCAGTAATTTCTATAATAATAGAACGACGCAATTCTTGGAAATTCTTTCCGAATAATTCAAGTCCTTCACGTTGGTAAATTCGCATTGGATCTTCTTGCTGGTAATGACGTAAGCCAATTCCTTCTTTTAAGTGTGTCATGGCTTCTAAATGTTTCACCCAGCTACTATCTATGTAGCCTAGCATTATTTGTGGAATAACTGCCACTACTTGTTCATTCTCAGAGAACTTCTCCATACGATCAAGTAACTCTTGTTCAGAAGGCTGAATATCGCTTAAAATTTGTTTCACTTTACCTACTTCACGGTCAATTGTGACAGGATTAATAAATAGAGAGTTCAGGGAGCTTTCCATTTGATCATAATTCCACTCCACTGAAGGAAGTTCTTCTGGAGCATTATCGCGAACAGCAAAATCAACCGTTTCACTTAGCATTTTTTTTAGCTCATCCATTAAATTTTCACCAGCTAAAATTTTGTCACGCAGACCGTAAAGAACTGTACGTTGGTCATTAATAACATCGTCTAATTTTAGGTTGTATTCACGCATACCGTATTGAGAGCCTTCAACAATACGTTGTGTACGGTTAATGAGTTCTTGAACATCTTTGTTTTGAATAATACCTTCATCTACAACCATTTTTGCAGAGAATTTTTCAACATCTTCTTTTGCATAGCGGCGGAACATATCATCTTCAATAGAGAGAATGAAGCGGCTTTCACCTATGTCACCTTGACGGCCTGAGCGACCGCGAAGCTGATTATCTACACGACGGCTTTCATGCTTTTCGGTACCGATGACATATAGGCCTCCAAGTGCATGAACTTCTTCGCCTAACACGATATCTGTACCGCGACCAGCCATATTGGTAGCTACTGTAATACGACCTTTTTGACCTGCTTGAGAAATCAGTTCAACCTCTTGCTCGACTGTTTTAGCATTCAGCAATTGGAATTTTAAGCCTTCTTTCTTCAAGTAATCGGCAACTGTTTCAGACTGCAGTATTGACGTTGTACCAATTAAGATAGGTTGTCCCTTTTCGTGGCGACGTTTTACTTCTGCTGCCACGTACTTATATTTATCTTCTTGTTTACTGAAAATAATATCAGGCTGATCGACACGTTGACGTGGGCGGTTTGTTGGAATTTGAATAACTTCCATACCGTACACTTCACGAATTTCTTTTTCCTGTGTTTTCGCTGTACCCGTCATCCCAGAAAGCTTCGGATACATACGGAAATAGTTCTGAATTGTAATCTGTGCTTGTGCCTTATTTTCTTCAGTAATCGTGACACCTTCTTTTGCTTCAATCGCTTGATGTAAGCCATCAGATAGTGAACGACCTTCTAAAATACGGCCTGTGAACATATCAACAAGCTCGATTTTGTCATCCTTAACGATGTAATCAACATCACGCTTGAACATTACATGGGCACGAACAGCTTGGATAACATAATGGTAAAGTGTTTGGTGTTCAAGATCATATAGATTATCAACATTAAAGGCAGCCTCAACCTTTTCAATGCCTTTCTCTGTTAAAGAAGTAGCTTTTGTTTCATCATCAAAATCGTAATCTTCTTCTTCTTTAAAACGGCTAGCTAGCATAGAAGCAATGCGATGTAGTTCATCATTCGCTGCCATTTTCCCAGCGATAATAAGCGGTGTTTTTGCCTCATCAATAAGTACACTATCGACTTCATCGATAATGGCGAAGTGATAAGGACGTTGTACTTTATCAGCCAAGCTATGTGCCATATTGTCACGTAAGTAGTCAAAACCGAACTCAGTACCCACACCATATGTTATATCAGCATTATAGGCTTCTTTTTTTGCGGCTGGCTCCATCATTGGTATATTTAAACCAACTGTTAAGCCTAGGAAACGATGAATTTGACCAACAAGTTCGAAGTCACGCTTAGCTAAGTAGTCATTAACCGTAATGACGTGAACACCTTTACCTTCCAATGCGCGTACATAGGAAGGGAGAGAAGCGACAAGCGTTTTACCTTCACCTGTAGGCATTTCTGCAATATTACCTTCAGTTAAAACAAGACCACCGATAAGCTGTACATCAAAATGACGCATACCTAATACACGTTTTGAGGCTTCGCGTACAACAGCAAATGCGTCTGGGATGATTGATATAATTGGTTCACCTTGTTCTAAACGATCCTTGAAAATAAAAGTCATTTCTTTTAATTCTTCATCTGACTTGTTGACATATTTTTCTTCAAGATTATTAATCTGATCTACTATTTTATAGTAGCGTTTTAATTGACGAGCACTTGTTTGCTCATTGTTGCGTTTAAAAATTGAGAACATGAAATTTACGCTCCTTTTAAGTTGTCTAAATGCTAGACACTACATTATTTTATCAAATTTTACGAATGGTGACTACATTTGACATGCAGCATTCTACCATATTAAAAAAGGGGAAAAATATTTGTGAAATCGTGGAAATTAAATAGAAAAAGTATATTTCGGCGCGCATTCGTGCTATAATCAATTAGGATTTACATGTAGATTATTTGTTGAGGAGGAGAGACATGCTTTACGTGTCTTTAATAGCAGCATTCATTGCTTCCATATTGTTAACTCCACTAGTTAAACGATTAGCGTTCAGAATAGGTGCTGTCGATGCACCAAACTATCGAAAAGTACATGCACGAATTATGCCAAGACTTGGCGGATTGGCAATTTTCCTTTCGTTTTTAATAGCTGTGGCTATATTTCAGCCAATTTTGATTAAAAATATAGATGGTAGCGATTATTTACTGGCAATAATAATTGGTGCTTGTATCATCGTAGCGACAGGTGTCATTGATGATATGCGTGAAATTTCTGCAAAGGCGAAATTGCTCGGTCAACTTGTTGCGGCACTTATCGTTATTTTTGTAGGTGGCATTCAAATTAGTACAGTTAACTTACCATTCGTAGGTGAATTAGATTTTGGATTACTGAGTATCCCTTTAACAATTATTTGGATTGTGGGTATTACAAATGCCATTAATTTAATTGATGGCTTAGATGGTCTAGCTGCTGGTGTTTCAACGATTGCTCTTATGACATTAGCTGTCATGGCATTTATTATGAGCAATATGTTTGTATTAGCAATGGCTTCCATTTTAGCAGCAGCAACATTTGGATTTTTATTTTACAATTTCCACCCAGCGAAAATCTTTATGGGGGATACAGGAGCATTATTCCTTGGCTTTATGATATCGGTGCTCGCATTACTTGGATTTAAAAATGTAACGTTCGTTTCATTTATTATCCCAGTTATTATTCTAGGTGTACCAATCTCTGATACATTCTTTGCGATTGTTCGTCGAGTGCGTATGAAGAAAAAATGGTCTGATCCAGATAAATCACACTTACATCACCGTTTACTGGATATGGGCTTTACACATCGTCAAACAGTACTCCTTATTTATGGTATTGCCATCATGTTTGGATTAGCAGCTATCATTTTCTCTATGGCAAAAGTGTGGGGCGCGATTTTACTCGTAGCTGTCATTTTAACTGCCATTGAAATTTTGGTTGAAGTTATCGGACTCGCAGGTAAAAACTATAAGCCGCTATTAAATTTTGTGCGGATATTTAATAAATAAAATGTTAAAGTAATCATTCATTTTTAATGTGTGATTGCTTTTTTTTATGGGGTTTAGAGGGAGTAGAGGAAGAAAGTCTTGATCTATGTGAGTTTAGCATGGGTAGATTGGAGATGTGCTTGGGTAGAGTGGAAAAGTGATCGGGTGAGGTGGAAAACTGCTCGGGTAAGCCGAAGAACCGCTCGGGGGGGGGTGAAAAAGTGATCGGGTAAGTCGAAGGAACGCTCGGGTAGAGTGAAAAAGTGATCGGGTAAGTCGAAGGAACGCTCGGGTAGAGTGAAAAAGTGATCGGGTAAGTTGAAGAACCGCTCGTGTAGGGTGAAAAAGTGATCAGGTAAGGAGGAAAACTGCTCGTGTAGGGTGAAGAAGTGATCGGGTAAGTCGAAGAACCGCTCAGGTAGGGTGGAAAAGTGATCGGGTAAGTCGAAGAACCGCTCGGGTAGGATGAAGAAGTGATCGGGTAAGTCGAAGGAACGCTCGGGTAGGATGAAGAAGTGATCGGGTAAGCCAAAGAACCGCTCAGGTAGGATGAAAAAGTGATCGGGTAAGTCGAAGAAACGCTCGGGTAGGGTGAAGAAGTGATCGGGTAAGTCGAAGGAACGCTCGGGTAGAGTGAAAAAGTGATCGGGTAAGCCGAAGAACCGCTCGGGTAGGATGAAAAAGTGATCGGGTAAGGTGGAAAACTGCTCGGGTAGGGTGGAAAAGTGATCGGGTAAGTCGAAGAAACGCTCGGGTAGGATGAAGAAGTGATCGGGTAAGTCGAAGGAACGCTCGGGTAGGATGAAGAAGTGATCGGGTAAGCCAAAGAACCGCTCAGGTAGGATGAAAAAGTGATCGGGTAAGTCGAAGAACCGCTCGGGTAGGGTGAAGAAGTGATCGGGTAAGTCGAAGAACCGCTCGGGTAGAATGAAGAAGTGATCGGGTAAGTCGAAGGAACGCTCGGGTAGGATGAAGAAGTGATCGGGTAAGTCGAAGAACCGCTCGGGTAGGGTGAAGAAGTGATCGGGTAAGCCGAAGAACCGCTCGGGTAGGGCGAGAAAGTGATCGGGTAAGCCGAAGAACCGCTCGGGTAGGGTGAAAAAACGCTCAGGTAGGCTGGAAAACTGCTCGGATAAGCCGCTCAGTCGGAACGGAAATCAACCCCTAGCATTGCCGAAGAGCCCTAAGCTCTTAATACGACACTTTATATTTCATTAACATTAATAGTTTTTCAACAACATAAAAGCCCTTTCCACAAATAAATGTGAAAAGGGCTTTTATAGTTACTGTGCGTCTTTGTTATCTTTTGCATCATTTTCAACAGCATTATCTTGATCGCTATTGTTATTCGTTAAGCTAGTAGATTTTTTATTTCTTTCAAGATGGTTATTAAGTGTTTCTGATGCTTCATCAACCGATTCTTGATTTAATTTATAGTAGTAAACACCAGTAGACATATCATCTGTACCTTCTAATGTTAAAGAATCGATACTTGGCATTCCTTGTGTTAAATAAGATAGGAATGATTTCATCTCACTGAATGTCAGATTTGTCTTCATGTTATCACCAAGTGCTTTAATGACATCATCGTATTTTGTAATAGAACTTGCAGAAGAAGCTTTCTTGATGATGGCTGTTAAAATCTCTTGTTGACGTTTACCGCGTTCAATATCACTGTCTTGCTTACGTGTTCTTGCAAGTGCGAGTGCCTGACTACCATTTAAATGCTGTAAACCAGGTTCTAAGTTAATTGCATTGCGATCGAATTCGTCTTTTTCGTGTAAAGCATATGGTACTTCAGCTTCGATTCCACCTAATGCATCAACAACGTCAATAAATGCATTAAAGTTCATACGAACATAATAGTCAATCGGCACATCTAATAATTGTTCTACTGTGTCAATTGTTGAAAGTGTTCCACCATGAGCATGTGCATGCGTAATTTTATCTTTACGTCCCATAGAAGGAATATACACATAAGAATCTCGAGGGATACTTAACATTTTAATTGTTTTTGTTTTATTGTTTAATGTTGCTAGAATTAGTGCGTCGGAACGTGAGTTTTCAGAACCTTGTCCGCGATTTTCACTATCATCAACACCTACAAATAAGATTGAAACATTATCTTTTACTGGTTTTACTTTTTCTTCCCGAAGTGCAGAACCTTCTCGACCTTCTAATTCTTCATGTGCCGAGTTAGCTGCATGCTCTGCTTGCTTTGTAATATAGACTGCATAAGCCGTCACACAAATTACTAAACTAGCAACAAGAAGAAGTGATACTTTTATTATTAGGGAAGATTTAGAAGACCTCTTCTTGTGTTTATTTTTAGTTCTATTTTTCATATTTGATATATTCTCCTCTGAATTTTGGGAATAATGATGGGATTAAACTAAACTCTATTCAAATACAATTAGATGTGATTGATAAAATAGCTCAACATTAAAATTATACTATGGATATTTGGTATTCGACAATTAAAACTATTTATTTCACAACAAATTCAATAAATTGGGCATTTTCAAAGGTAATGTTTGCCTGCCCATTTGTCAGTTCCGTCATCCAGTTTCGGAACTGTTCTTCTTCCTCTTTTGGTACAGATACAATGATATCGACGCCTTCTAAGTAGCGAATTTCTTCTAATTTATACGAAGAACCTCGAATTTCATTTTCAACTTTACCAAGCCATGTGTAATCAATGGCAATTTTCATAAAATGATGAAGCTTGCGTTCAACTACTTGTGCAGCAAGTAAACCTTCAGTTGTTGCCTTTCCGTAAGCACGAATGAGACCGCCACCGCCCAGCTTAATGCCACCAAAGTAGCGTGTGACGACAACGACCGTATCCTTTAAGCCCTGTTTTTTTAAGACTTCTAACATAGGGACGCCAGCTGTGCCACTTGGTTCCCCGTCATCATTTGCTTTTTGAATATGATCATGCTCTCCAATAATATAGGCTGAGCAGTTGTGTGTCGCATTATGATGCATTTTTTTTATGCGTTCAATAAAAGAAATTGCATCCTCTTCTGTTTCTGCACGTTCTATATAAGTAAGAAAGCGAGATTTGGAAATAATAATTTCGCTTTCACCGTATCCTTTTACTGTTAAATAGTTTTCTCTCATCAGTATCAATCTCCTTTTAGGTAGAGTTCTATTCTATAATTTTCATAAAGAAAAAGCATTAAATTTTAACAGGGGAATGCTATAATAGGTGTAGACTATGGAATATATGAAATTGGTCTATTAAAATAGTAAGTAATCATAAGACATTAGACTGGGGAGTACACTATGTTTTCAACTGATACCTTCGATTTAAAGTCGCTTGATGGCATATTTAATCGAATGTTAGATACAATCATGAGCTCAAAAGACGATATCTTTATTATAAGTGAACAAAGCCGCATAAACTTCGAAGATATGCAAAATGAGCTGGAAATTGTTCGAAAACAAGTTGCAATTGTTATTGATGAAGGCGATGCTTTAGAAAAAAGTACACAGCTTGCTAAGCAAAGACTTGTATTAGTAAGTAAAGCTTTTGATAATTATACCGAAGAACAAGTTAGAGAAGCATATGAAACTGCACATGATTTTCAAGTGAAGCTTTCCGTTATTAGAACACAAGAAAAGCAGCTGCGCGATAAAAGAGATGATCTAGAGAGAAGATTAAGAGGATTACTCGATACGATTGAACGTGCAGATCATATTGTCAATCAAGTAAATGTCGTCTTGAATTACTTAACTTCAGATTTAAAAAATGTTGGTTTAGCACTTGAACAAGCTAAAATGAAACAAGATTTTGGTATACGTATTATCGCGGCGCAAGAAGAAGAGCGGAAACGTTTATCTAGGGAAATCCATGATGGACCTGCTCAAATGCTGGCAAATGTACTAATGCGCACTGATCTAATAGATAGAACGTATCGTGAGAAAGGCATTGAAAATGCTTTGGCTGAAATTGCTGATTTAAAGAAAACAGTGCGTAATGCATTAACTGAGGTGCGACGTATTATCTATGATCTAAGACCAATGGCACTAGATGATTTGGGCATTGTTCCGACATTGAAAAAATACGTATCGACAGTGACTGAATACAATCCTGGTGTTGAAGTTCATTTTCAATCGAGAAGCACCGAAAAGCGTATACCATCAAATTATGAAGTATCTATTTTCCGATTAGTGCAAGAATGTGTAACTAATGCCATGAAGCACGGGAAATGTAAAGAGATATGGGTAAAACTTGAGTGGTTGACCAATGCCGTAAATATCGTTGTAAAGGATGATGGCATAGGTTTCGATCCGCAGGTAGTTAAAGATCATTCCTTTGGGATTTTAGGAATGAAAGAACGTATCGAAATTTTGGATGGTACAATCTCCATTACAAGTGAGATAAATCGAGGGACAACGGTATTATTTAAAATTCCGTTGTGATGAAGCAATCGTTGCAGAAATTTAGGGGGTAAAGACAAATGACGAAGATTATTATTGTAGACGATCACCAGCTATTCCGCGAAGGAGTAAAACGTATTTTAGATTTTGAAGATACGTTTGATGTGGTAGCAGAAGGTGACGACGGTGCAGATGTGGTTTCATTGTATGCTGAAAATCAACCAGATGTTGTGCTAATGGATATTAATATGCCGGGTAAAAATGGAGTAGAGGCTACGGCAGATTTAATTAGTGAATACCCAGACGCAAAGGTTATTATGCTATCAATTCATGATGATGAAACATATGTAACACACGCGCTAAAATCGGGATCACTTGGCTATATGTTAAAAGAGATGGATGCTGACGAAATTGTTGAAGCCATTAAAGTAGTAGCGAATGGTGGATCTTATCTACATCCAAAGGTAACTAAAAATTTAGTAGCGGAATTCCGTCGCCTTTCTGAGCATGAAAATAAAGGTAATTTCCATCAAACAGAAATTCGTCGCCCATTCCATTTACTAACAAAACGTGAATGCGAAGTATTACAATTATTAACAGATGGCCAATCTAACCGTACAATTGGTGAGACACTGTTTATTTCTGAAAAAACAGTTAAAAACCACGTTTCAAGCATTTTACAAAAAATGAATGTAAACGACCGTACACAAGCCGTTGTTACAGCTATTAAAAATGGCTGGGTTGAAGTACGCTAATAGCATAACATTGAATTAAAATCTGTTTTTAAAAGCTACTATCTTATGTAGTAGTTTTTAAAGCAGTTTTTTTTATGGCCGAATACATCTAGGGAGAATAACCTCCATTAGATAAAAATGGCTCATCACCAGAAGTTGTGAATGAGATTTGTTAAGACGTATTCCATTTATCTTCATTCAGTAGAAAACTCCCACCTCTGCATTACGCAAAGGTGAAATTGATATAAGTTGATCTTCGTTCCGGAGGGGTGACTCCTTGGGGATCAGCGTCATAGATGAGATCCTGGAGCGAGCATCGCGAGTGAAGCGGCTCATCGGACGCCCCCAAGGAGCTTTGCTCTGTGCGAAAGCGAAGCGTCAGCGACAAATGTTTTATCTGTGCGAAAGCGAAGCGACAGCAACAACAAAAGTTTTCTGTAGCGACAGCTACAAAGCGCCCGGTCGGAACGGAAATCAATCACACGTTTTGGTGATGAGCCATAAGAATGGGGAAATCCTGTGGGTAACTAATCTTGTTAAAAGTGTAACAATTTAAGTTTAGAGATTACTTCAATGTGCAACATTTTAAAATCGTGGGCGTCATAAGAATGATGTAGCACCTAAATGTTGAAAATTCACAACAAAATTCCTACGACAGGATTTATATGCTACAATATGCGCGGGAGGTTTTTTGATGTTAAAGAAAAGTTTTCTAGCAGTTTTTACCTTATTAATGTTAACTGCCTGTGGTAATAAAGATGAAGAGATGAGTGCGGAAGATCGTGCAAAAACGATTGAAGATGGAACAGTTGGTTTTGAAATGGTGGGCGATAATGTAGAAAAAGCCACGAATGTACCAGCAAAAGAAGAAAAAGCAATTTTAGCAGCTTTCGATGAATATATCGCTGCATTAAATGAAGAAGAAATTGATCGTTACATGCAAACAATATCGAAGAATCCAAAAGGTTTTAAATATGATGAAGAGAAGGTTTATGCAACCGAGGTCTTCAATCAATTTGATAGTAAACGTGAAGTAAAAAATGTGACCATTGCGAAATATAATGATGAAGAAGCAGAGGTCTTTGCCAATATGAAAATGCATTCTCTGCAGCTTGAAACAAACGTTGAACATGAAAGTGCAGGGCGTCAAGTAACTGTCTTTGTAAAAGAAGATGGGGGCTGGAAGGTAACGAGCGTCTATTATATTGGAGATGACTCTAAATCAAGCACGGGCAAATAAAAATAAGGAATTTTTGATAAACCTCTATGGGATTTCAGCTTTCCGAGAGGTTCTTATACATAGATAATGAATGTGAAATGGATGTTAGGGTGTTAACTTGATTGGACAATAAGTTTAACAACCTGGCAGACGTCTAGAATGAAGAAAGAGTATATCAAACTTACTCCTATTCGAAGTTCGGACGAGATTACGCAATGTCGTAATTCATTTCACATTCATTTCTTTTTATCTGTAGCGAAAGCGAAGCGACAGCAACAAATGTTTTCTGTGCGAAAGCGAAGCGACAGCAACAATTGCGCCGAGGCGCAATTGATTGTAAACTAAGTAGAATAGGAGAGTGGACATGAATGAGGACAGCAATCGTAACAGATAGTACTGCATATATTCCGGCTGAGGAACGTGCACGCTTAAACATTCATATGATTCCGTTAAGTGTAAATATCGCGGGGCAATTATTTGCAGAAGAAGTAGATATCACGGCATCTGAATTTTATGATAAAGTACGCGGGGCAAAAGAATTTCCAAAAACAACACAGCCCCCAATCGGAGAGTTTGTCTCTCTCTTTGAAGAGCTGGCAAAAGAGTATGATGAGGTAGTAACTATTCATTTATCAAGTGGAATCAGTGGAACATATCAGGGCGCAGTTCAAGCAGGCGATATGGTGGAAGGCATTGATGTGTATGCTTTTGATAGTGAAATATCCTGTGCGGCACAGGGTTTTTATGTTTTACGAGCAGCTGAAATGGCTGCACAAGGTTGTTCAGCAAAAGAAATACTTGCTACATTAGCGGACATGAAGCAGTATATCCGAGCTTACTTCATTGTAGATGACTTAGCGCACTTACAGCGTGGGGGACGTCTGTCTTCAGCAGCAGCATTGATTGGTGGCTTATTACAAGTAAAGCCTGTACTGCATTTTGTGGACAAGGTCATTGTACCTTTTGAAAAAATTCGTACGCGTAAAAAAGCATTAAAGCGTGCTGAGGAGCTAATGGCTGAGGATGCTAAAAAATATGAAGCAATGGACGCTGTTGTTATCCACGCCAATTGCCAGGCAGAAGCTGAGGAATGGCTAGCACAACTAGCAGCAGCTTATCCAAACGTTACCTTTAAATTGAGCTATTTTGGTCCCGTGATTGGCACACACTTAGGTGAAGGAGCAATAGGGCTAAGCTGGATAAAAAAATAACCTTAGATAAGAAAGTCTCTACAGAAAATAAAATGTAGAGGCTTTTTTTATTTTAGGAAGTATCCGGTTTCGACGTAAGAAACGAGAGAATCGCTGATAAACGCGTGGATATCGCTGATAAAAGTCGGAGAATCGCTGATAAATCTGTGAAAATCGCTGATAAAGTCGAAGAATCGCTGATAAACCCATGAATATCGCTGATAAAAGTCGGAGAATCGCTGATAAACGCGTGGATATCGCTGATGAAGTCAGAGAATCGCCGGTAAACTCGGGAATATCGCCGGTAAAAGTCCGAGAATCGCCGGTAAACTCGAGAATATCGCCGGTAAACCCATGAGTATTTCCAGAAGAAAGCAAAAAATCACCTGAAAGGAGCAAAGTAAAATGAAATATAAAGGTTGGTTGTTGCCACCTGCATTACGAGATTTTCATGAAGGACGTATTTGGTTAAAGGAATATTCCCCATTTTCAAAGGAAGATATCGAGAAATCGATCAATCATAAATACTTCCATATAATAGAGGGGATTCAAATAGAGCCGCATTTAAAATGCAACCGTTGCCATAATAATGATCCTCAGCAATTTACAACGTTTGATTGTTCAAAGTGCCAGCAGCAATGTATATATTGTAGACATTGTCTGAATATGGGCAGAGTGAGTAGCTGTACGCAGTTGATAATCTGGACAGGCCCCCCTGTAATTAGAACAAGAAAGCATTCACTCAAATGGGCAGGACAATTTACAGTACTTCAACAGCAGGCAGCAAATGAAATGCTAGAAAGTGTTAAAGCAAACCGTTCTCATCTTTTGGCGGCAGTATGTGGAGCAGGTAAAACAGAGCTACTTTTTCCAACTGTTCATCATGCTTTAGAACAAGGCTTACGGGTATGTATTGCTACGCCGCGTACAGACGTGGTGCTAGAGCTATATCCACGCTTTCAAAAGGTCTTTCCAGAAACGGTGATGCATGCTTTATATGGCGGATCACCGAAGCAGGAGGGCTATGGGCAGTTAGTGTTGGCTACAACTCATCAGCTCTATCGCTTTGAACGAGCGTTTGATGTCATGATTGTTGATGAGGCTGATGCATTTCCGTATACATTTGATGAAACCTTACAAAGAGCTGTACAAAAAGCAAAAAAAGAAAATGCACCAATATTGTTCGTCACGGCAACACCGTCGCAAAAATTACTTACTGAGTATCAAAATAAAAGCTATTCATTCATCCCGAAACGTTACCATAATCATCCATTACCAGTCCCTCGATTTGATGCATTATGGAGCTATGAAAAAAGCTTAAAACGAGGGAAAATCCCACGAAAGCTAAAACAATGGACGGAGGAGCGTCTTGCACGCAAAGAACCATTTTTAATATTTTTTCCGAAAGTAGAGTTAATGAAAATAGCTACGCCTCTTTTTCAGTTATTAGATGCAAGCATTATGGCGGTCCATGCCGAAGATCCTCATCGTAAAGAAAAAGTGCTTACACTACGTCATGAAGAAGTTCCGGGTTTACTCACAACAACCATTTTAGAAAGAGGGATTACGATAAGGAATGTACAGGTTGCAGTTATTGGGGCAGAATCGACTATTTTTACTTCCAGTGCACTAATACAAATCGCTGGGCGAGTTGGTCGAAATGCTGATTTTGCAGATGGAGATGTTGTATTTTTCCATCATGGCATTACAACTGAAATGGATAATGCACGTACTAAAATTCTTTATTACAATAAGAAAGGATTTCCACTATGAATAAAATTGAAACACTTTGCTTATTATGCTCACGGCCTCTGCAATCAGCAATTTCTTGGAAAATGCTTTTAACGAAACACTTTCAACCAACCATCTGTGATAAGTGCTCAGCTCGATTTGAACATTCACCGACAGCAACAGCACTTTACCAATATAACGACGCTATGAAAGATTATTTGCATCAATATAAATTTCTTCAGGATGTAGCACTTGCAAAAGTATTTCGACAGGAGTTACATACACGATTTGAAAATGAAAAAGCAACCATTATACCGATTCCTATGCACCCACTCAAACAAAAAGAACGTACTTTCTCGCATATGGAGGAGCTCTTAAAGGCTGCCAACATTTCTTTTAGACAACTTTTAGAAAAGACGACCGCTGAAACGCAAAGCTCCAAAAATAGAGAACAGCGCATACAAGCGGCTCCTCTTTTTCGTCTGATGGCTGGTGTACATGTAGAGCATAAAGAATATCTTCTTTTTGACGATATAAAAACAACAGGAACTACTCTGCGGCACGCCACGGAGATTTTATTAAATGCAGGTGCCCGAAATGTTCAAAGCTTTACTTTAATTAATGGATGAAAATGCTAATGCATCATGTATAATAGATTACGAATATATAGGATTCGTATATAGCCTCCGGCGGGTGTCATCGATTTTGAAAGGAATGAATAAAGGATGTTAGCCTAAAATCTTCGCATCCTGCGAAAACGGCTAACTGACCTGCATAGTGCAGGCCTGAGCATAATTCAAAATCCGGACGCAATGTTTATCTGTAGCGAAAGCGAAGCGACAGCTACAATTATGCCAAGAGGAAATTGATGTAAGAGGAGGAAGAATAGATGGCAGAGGTTCGCAATTGTCCGAAATGTAATGAGTTTTTTAATTATACAGGGGTTAGAGAAGTATGTCATAAATGCGCTCAATCTGAAGAAGAATTATATCAAATCGTTTATCGCTTTCTACGTAAACGTGAAAACCGTGCTGCGACAGTAGAACGTATTGTTGAAGCAACCGGAGCTGAAGAGGCACTATTGTATAAATGGGTTCGTAAGGGTCGTTTACAGACTGCAATGTTTCCTAATCTGGGCTATCCATGTGACAACTGTGGTCATCTAACGACAAAAGGTAAGCTTTGTACAAAATGCCAAGATGAATTGAAGGCGGATTTACGTACATTTGAAGCAGCAAAAGAGTTCCGTGAAAGTGTGGAAGAACGTGATCGTGTTACATATCACGCAGAACGAAAACGCTAATGGGTTAAGGTGTGTTAATTTTAAACAAAATTAGCACACTTTTTTATATTTGAAAACTTAACATTATGTGAGACAATCCGAAATAATAGTAAGATAAGAGTTTTAGATGGGGGGTTAAAAAATGAAAATCACATCTTATGGGATTAATGCGGTAAACGCCTATAAAAATCAGGTGCGCAATGTGAAATCAGGCGCAAACAAGGCATCTTTCGCCGATAAAATCGAAATTTCCAAGGCTGCACAGGAGATGCAAGGAGTTTCAACATACAGCACAGAGCGTGCAGAACGCGTACAACAATTAAAAGAAGATATTGCTTCTGGTGAATATAAAGTCAACGCTCGCAAAGTTGCAGAAGATATGCTGAAATATTATCGTTTCTAAGGAATATCAGAAAGGGTGTTTAGCAATATGTCTGTAGAAGCGATCTGTTCTACACTAACAATGCTAGAAAGAATGCATAAAAGCTTACTTGAACTAGCCATGAAAAAAACGGAAACCATTACAGCTGGCAATATCGAAGCACTGGACCAATTGCTCAAGGATGAGCAGGCACATGTAGCAGCTATCGACAAGCTCGAGCAACAGCGTCAGAAACAGGTAACGGAATACCTTGGAGCAAAAGGATTTGCTTCAACTGACAAAACGACTGTCGCTGATGTCATCGATGCTGCTGAACAACAAACTGACAAAGACACGCTATCAGCAGTTCGCAATCGATTATTGCAAATCATCAATGACTTAAAAAAACAAAATGATTTAAACCAAAAACTAGTGTTCCAATCACTACAATTTGTCAATCTCACATTAGATGCTTTACGACCTCAACCTGAACAAATCAATTACTCAGGCAGTGAGATACGCGGCACAAATTCAATGGCCAAAAAATCATATTTCGATTCGCAAGCATAGTTTCTTGCGTCTATGAAAGAAAACTATACTTGCAATTATAAACGTTATTAAAAGGGAGGAAAAAAAATGCGCTCAACATTTATGGGCTTAGAAGCTAGTAAACGTGGTTTATTTACACAACAAACAGCTTTATATACTACTGGACATAATATTTCCAATGCAAATACATTAGGTTACTCTCGCCAACGAGTAAATATGCAAGCAACTCCTGGCTTTCCAACAGCAGGCTTAAATCAACCTGTTTATCCAGGCCATCTTGGTACTGGGGTTGAAGCAGGGTCCATTCAACGTATTCGCGATGAATTTATCGATCGTCAATATCGTCAAGAAACGAATAAGTTGGGTTATTGGGAATCAAAAACAAAGGCAATCTCTCAAATGGAAGATGTTGTAAACGAGCCTTCTGAATTCGGTTTAGATAAAGCATTCGAACAGTTCTGGAAAGGGCTTCAAGATGTAGGAAATAAACCAGCAGATAGGGCAGCGCGTGAGGTTGCTATTCGCCGTGCAGAGCACTTAGCAGAATCTTTTAACTATCTTGATAAACAATTAAAAATGATTCAAGGTAATCTTGGGAACGAGATTGATGTCTCTACTAAGCAAATTAACACGATTATAAAGCAAATTGCGGCTGTTAATAAACAAATTCAAGAAGTTGAGCCAAGTGGACACGTACCAAATGACTTGTATGATGTGCGTGATGTTTTGGTCGATAAGTTAAATGAATATATCCCGGTGTCTATCGAGCGTGTTCCTTCAGGCGGTCTTGCATCTGAAGTGGCTGAAGGTAGTTTGAAAATTACATATAAGGGCGCTGATGGTGTTGTCAGAGACTTAGTAGATGGAAAAGATTTTGCTCAATTTACTGCAATGGGAAGTAAAGGTAGTAAGGTGACAGGAGAAGACATTTCAAATGTATTCTCTGAATTGCAGCTAACAGGGATTGCATCTTTAGACGCACATGAAGCGGGGACTGTAACTACCTCACAAACAGCGATTAAACAACAGGACTTCGAAGCATCAAAAGGGAAATTCCTATCTCTAGTTAATTCCTATGGCTATAATGATGCAAGTGGTGTTACAAAGGGCTACTATCCTGAAACATTAGAGAAATTAGACCAGCTAGCTAATTCCTTTATTCAAGAATTTAATGACCTGCATTCAAAAGGCTTTACATTAGAAGAAAAAGATGCAAATGGCAACATTATAAAAGCTTCTACTAATGGAGGCGTGTTCTTTGAAGGTACTGGTGCAGGTGGTATTAAAGTTAATGAAGCTATTAAAGATAACCCAAACCTTTTAGCTGCATCTTCTGGGCAAACTAAAGAAGGGGACGGTAAGCATGCTTATGAGCTTGCGAATATGCAACATAAATTGTATGCATCTATTGGAAATGCGACTTTGCAATCGTTTTATCAAGGAATCATTGGAAAAGTTGGTGTAGACGGTGAGGAAGCCCTTCGTCTAGCTTCAACTGCTGAATCTCAGCGTTTGATGGTGTCAAATAGCCGTGACGCTATGAGCTCCGTTTCTTTAGATGAAGAGATGACAAATATGATTACTTTCCAGCAAGCGTATAATGCAAATGCACGTATGATTACAGTTGTGGATGAAACATTAGACAAAATTATAAACGGTATGGGCCGAGTTGGACTATAAGATTAAAATAGTAAGCAATTTATGGAGAATAACTCTCCGACCTACAAGAAGGGAGTTTTTACGAAATGCGCGTAACACAATCAATGTTATCAGGTAACATGCTTCGAAATTTAAATAATAGCTATGGCAAAATGTCTAAGCTTCAGGATCAACTTGCATCTGGCTCAAAAATCAATCGACCATCAGACGACCCTGTCATCGCAGTAAAGGGTATGGGCTATCGTCGTGATTTAGCAAAAGTCGAACAATACACTCGCAATATGATTACAGCAAGTAGCTGGTTAGATTCAACGGATGAATCCCTTAATCAAGTTGGCGAACAAATGAAGCGTGTGCGTGAGCTTGTTGTTCAAGCAGCAAATGATACAAACACACCTGAAGATCGAGAAAAAATGAAAATGGAAATTGACCAAATTCGCCAACAAATTCAAGATGTGGGGAATACAAATATTGATGGTAGCTATATATTCAGTGGAACGAGAACGAATGAGCCTTTATTTACTGGCGGCACTATGAATCAAAATGTCAATGCAGATGGTGTGAATATAGAAATTTTTGATGGAATTCAAATTCCTGTCAATACACCTGGTAAAGACCTGTTTAAAAATATAGATGATATGATGGGGAAAATCTCTAATTTACTAGGTGACCCAACAAAAACTGGTAAAGAGATTGGCGATATGCTTGGTGGTGTTTCTTCATCAAGTACCAGTGATGATATCACAACAATGCATAATAAAGTTTTAGAGGCACAGGCTGATATCGGTGCACGTCAAAATCGTGTAGAGATGATGGAAAATCGTCTAGGTATACGAGAAGTCAATGTTACAAAGCAATTGAGAGATAATGAGTCTGTGGATTATGCAAAAGCTATTACAGAGATGGTCACACATGAATCAATTCACCAAGCTGCACTTTCAGTAGGTGCTAAAATTATTCAACAAACCTTAGTGGATTTTATCCGCTAATTAATCAAAAGCGTTTGGACACTTTGTTCAGACGCTTTTCTTGAAAGGAGATGTTTATATGAGACTCCCACAAATTCAAATACGTACAACAGATGCGAAAATAGACCTAGATATTTTCAAACCTCAACAATATATAAAACAACCTAGCGCAACACAGCATATTGAGCAGCCTGCCGCAATTTTAGAAATTAATACAACAAGAGGCGTTTTAAAAATCGATTCTTCACAGGCAAGACGTGATTTAGGTTTAATCGGTCCTATTGAATCTAGTACGAACTACGCAGAAAAAGGTAAACAAGAGGCTCTCAAGGGAATGGCGCGAAGAGCTAGAGAGGGACGTCAAATGATGGAGAATGCCGGTAAAGATCAGGGACGTGCGACAATCCAAAATATCGCGAAACAAAACCACGGTCCTCACCGAGTACAATTTAACATTAAATTTGTCCCTTCAGTAGGCTCTGTAAAAATCGAAAACACTCCAGGAACAACGGATATCAATATCGAGCGTAGAGAGCCAATAATTGACGCGAAGGTGAACAAACCAATTCACGAATACACGCCAGGTAAAGTAACTGGTACAATGGTACAAAGACCAGATGTTGACATCAATGTCATCATGTAAAGGAGTGCAAGGAATAGATGAAAATTGCAACAAAATTTTTAGGTGAAGTCGAAATTGTTGAAAAAGACATACTTACGTTTGAACAAGGACTACTCGGATTAGAAGATTATAAAAAATTCGTACTACTTCCTATCTCAGAAGAACATCCATTAGTATTGTTACAATCAGTTGAACATGTCGAAATAGGCCTTGTAGTTGCTTATCCATTCGCCTTCAAAAAAGACTATAGTTTTGATTTAAGTGAAGAGGATTTAGAACAACTACAAATTGAAAATGAAGAAGATGTTCTAACATACACCATTGTCACAATGAAGGAAACACTTCAAGACTCTACTATTAATTTACTTGCACCACTAGTTATTAATATGGATAAAAAATGTGGTAAACAAATTGTTCTTCAAGATAATAAATCTTATCCTTTACGCTACCCAATGCAATGGTTGGAAGGAAGTGCGAAATAATGCTAGTCCTATCCCGTAAGAAAGATGAATCCATTATGATCGGCGACCAAATCGAAATAAAAATATTAGCAGTTGAAGGTGAACAAATTAAGTTAGGTATAGTCGCACCTAAAACAGTCAAAGTACACCGTTCGGAAGTTTTTGAAGCCATTCAAGTACAGAATAGAGAAGCTCTATCAGCATCATCAAGCTTCTTGGAACAACTAAAGGGAAAATAAAGACTAACTATTTTGGTCGTTTATTTTATAAGAAATATAAACTTGGAATCTATTACATAAAAAATAAAAAAAGTTTTAAAAAACTATTAAACATTTCCAACTAATTACGATATATAGATTGTAAGGTGCAGGAAGTACATACTACCTAATCCGAAATTCCACACGGATGTGGAATAACAAAAACAAACATTCAAGGAGGAATTCCAAATGAGAATTCAACACAACATTTCAGCTTTAAACACACACCGTAACTTAGGCTTCAACAACACACAGTCTGCAAAAAACCTTGAGAAATTATCTTCTGGTTACAAAATCAACCGTGCTGGCGATGACGCTGCTGGATTAGCAATCTCTGAGAAAATGCGCGCTCAAATCAAAGGTCTTGATATGGCAACTAAAAACTCTCAAGATTCTATCTCTTTAATTCAAACTGCTGAGGGTGCACTTAACGAAACACACGCAATCCTACAACGTATGCGTGAATTGGCAGTACAATCTCGTAACGATACGAACGAAAATACTGACCGTAAATTCTTACAAGATGAAGTTAAACAATTAAAAGAAGAAATCAACCGTATTGCTAATACTACTGAATTCAATGAAAAGAAATTATTAAACGGTGACCTTAAAGGAGCAGCTGTTACACCTTCATCAGGTGGTACAACTCCAGGTAAAAATGGTTCGTTAACATTCCAAATTGGTGCTAACCAAGGTCAAACTATGTCATTAGCTATCGGTACTATGACAGTTTCAGCATTAGATAGTGGATTAAATGCTGCTTCAATTGGTACTGGTAATGCTGCAAGTGCATCAATTAAATTAATTGACAATGCAATCAAGAAAGTATCTACACAACGTTCAGCATTAGGTGCTGTTCAAAACCGTTTAGAACATACTATTAACAACTTGGGTGCTGCTTCTGAAAACTTAACAGCTGCTGAATCACGTATCCGTGATACTGACATGGCTGCTGAAATGATGGCGTTCACTAAGAACAACATCCTTACTCAAGCTGCACAATCAATGTTAGCTCAAGCAAACCAACAACCACAAGGTGTTCTTCAATTATTACAATAATTATTGGCAAGGTTTAACTTTAAAAAATCACTCTCTGAAATATGAGAGTGATTTTTCTTTATATTTTAATAGATATGTCGATATTAATAAAAGAGGTGAATAATATGAATGTTAATCATGATTTAGAATTTTTAACGGCAAAAAATGGTGAGCAGATAATTAAAATTAATAATTATTTTTTACATAGTGAATATAATCCATCAAAAGAGGCAATAGAATTTGCAGAAAAACATTTTAAAGCGGAAAGACTAAATCTCGTTTATGGTTTTGGAGCTGGTCATTTTATAGAGGCATTGCATAAAAAGGCGATACATGGTGAAAAGATAATTGTAATTGAACCGTTTCTTGAGGTGTCATGCGAATTATGCGATGTAACAGTTATTAATGCTAGTTCGGAAAATGAGATACGGGTAGCGTTGGAAGAACAGATTTCGGTTGTGGATAATGTAAATATAATTACATCTCCTAATTATGACAAAATAGATAATAAAGTTTATATCCAAGTCCTGAGTGCTATTAATAAAAAATTAAATTCGGATTTTGTAGCAGAATCTACCCATAAACATTTTAATAAACTATGGCCACAAAATTATTTATTGAATTTACAATATATATTAAAAGATCAATCTGTCATTCACTTAAGTTCTAAATACACTGAACCAATTGTTATCGCTTCTGGAGGACCGTCTTTAACAAAGCAGATTAGTACGTTAAAACAAATTAGAAATAAAATTATTCTTATAGCAGCAGGCTCAACAGTTAATACTTTATTAAATAACAATATAGAACCTGACTATATTGTATCCGTAGATGGATCTGAAGCGAATTACAATCACTTTAAAGATATTAAAGGATGCAAAAGCAAGCTGATTTATGCATTGTATAATCATTATTTAATACGTAATGTTTTTGAAACGAGCGGATATTTTTTTGCAGTTGATCAAGCGACGATTCATCATATGCAAAAATTCACTGATGAATCAGTAGTATACGTACCAGGGGGAACATCTGTAGCAAACTATGCATATTCCTTAGCAACTTTTATGACTACTGGACCTATAGCGATTATTGGTCAAGATTTAGCTTTTACTGATAATAAGACACATGCTGACTACAATAAAAACGTGAAAGCATTGGAAGATATTAAGAAAAATAAGAATAATTTTGTTGAAGTTGACGGTTATTACGGGGAAAAGGTTTTAAGTGATTATATATATTTGACGATGAAAGAGTCTTTTGAAAATCTTCATAAATCTTTAGGTAAAGAAAGGTTAATTTTTAATTGTACAGAAGGTGGAGCAATGATAAATGGAATTGTAAATAAACCATTTAAAGAATTTGCTCAAGAGTATGCTACTTCCATCAAAAGAAATAAGGAAGTTGAAAAAGTAAACTTTATAGCATCAGAAAATAAAGAGAAAATGATCTTAGAATTAAAAAAAGAAAATAAAAGTTTTATAGAGTTAATCAAATTGTTTAAAAATTCCCTTAATTTATTAAGGTCAAATAAATCAACAAAATCATTTTCAGATGAAATACTATTTAAATTAGATAAAAATGATAAAAAAATTCAAAAATTAAGTGAAAATACTATGCTGAACATAGCATTTCAAGTAATTAATTTAAACGTATTAAAATATTTTAAACCGCAAAAAAATGAACTACCATCGGATACATATAAGCGTATCTATGAACAGAATAAAGCGTTATATGCAAAAATGTTAGAAGAAACAGTAGATACAAAAAAACATCTTGATACTTTAATTGAATTGTTAAAAAAGGGGATAGTATAAATGAATGAAATGATTTCAGAAATAATTAATAGTTATAATGAGTATTTAGAAAAGATTCCTCAAGGATGTGAAAGTATAATTAATAGTGCAAAATCCGAAACCCCCTTAGATGCATTACAACTAATTACTCAATTCACAGAGGGTGTTGATTGGCTAGTTCAAGTAAATGAAAAACTGTCTACATTAAGTTATGAAAACCCTCTGTATGTGAACAAAATACATGATTTTCTAGAAGGAATTAACAAAGGGCTTGAAATCCAAGATTTTTTACGAGTAGCTGATATTTTTGAATATGAAATAAAACCTTATTTTGAAAGTATTCCCCCTTACGAAATCCCTATTAACTAATTTATAATAAATTGAGGAATTTAATTAGAAAAGGTGACAATTATGACAAGTAATTCAATAGCAAATAAAACAGTTTTAGTTACGGGTGGTACAGGTTCTTTTGGGAAAAAATTCATCCGCAAGGCTTTAACATTAGGTGTAAAAAAAGTAATTGTTTTTAGTCGTGATGAGCTAAAGCAATATGAAATGGCTCAAGAATTTACTGATTCCCGCGTTCGTTTCTTCATCGGCGATGTACGAGACAAAGATCGTTTATACCGTGCATTTGATGGGGTAGATATTGTTATTCATGCTGCTGCATTAAAGCATGTAGGGGCGTGTGAATATAATCCATTTGAAGCTGTTAAGACGAATATTAACGGTGCGCAAAACATTATTGAAGCTGCTATTGATCGTGGTGTTGAAAAAGTCATCGCACTTTCAACGGATAAGGCTTGCAGTCCTGTAAATTTATATGGTGCAACTAAGCTTGCTTCAGATAAGTTATTCGTAGCTGGAAATTCATATGTAGGCGAAAAGCATACGAAATTTTCTGTTGTACGTTACGGCAATGTAGTAGGTAGCCGTGGTAGTGTTGTTCCATTCTTTAAAAAATTGATTGAAACAGGTACCTTCCCCATAACTGATGAGCGAATGACCCGTTTTTGGATTACATTAGAGCAAGGTGTACAATTTGTACTTGATAGTTTAGAGCGTATGTACGGGGGGGAAATTTTCATTCCTAAAATTCCTAGTATGAAGGTAATAGATTTAGCAAAGGCAATTGGTCCAGAATGTAAAACAGAAATCGTCGGTATTCGCCCCGGTGAGAAGCTCCATGAGGCAATGATTACAGAAGATGATGCACGTCATACATTAGAGTACGATAGTTATTATGTTATTCAACCTGAATTTTCATGGTGGTCAAAGGAATATGCAGTTGGTGGAAAGCTACTTGACGAAACATTTTCATATATTAGTAATATCAATGATCATTGGTTAACTGTTGAAGAATTAAGAGATTTAGTAGAGAAAATGTAGTCATTGACTGCGTTTTTTCTTTAAGGAGCGATATTTCATGAGAAAATCTTATTTGCCATATGGCAAACAATATATTGATGAAGCTGATATTGCGGCTGTAGTAAATATATTGAGAAGTGATTATTTAACAACAGGTCCAGTTATTCAACAGTTTGAAAAGAAAATTGCTGATTATGTCGGGGCGAAATATGCAGTATCTTTTTCAAATGGTACCGCTGCATTACATGGTGCTTGTTTTGCTGCGGGGATTGGCGAAGATGATGAGGTTATTACAACACCAATTACTTTTGCAGCTAGTGCAAACTGTATCTTATATCAAGGTGGTACAGTAGTGTTTGCTGATGTTGACCAACAAACTTATAATATTGATCCCTTAGAGATTGAAAAAAAAATCACAGCTAAGACAAAAGCAATTATTCCAGTTCATTTTACTGGTCAACCAGCTAATCTAGACGCGATTCATAAATTGGCGAAAGAACATAATCTAATTGTTATTGAAGATGCAGCTCATGCATTAGGAGCTACTTATAAAGATGAGAAAATTGGCGCGTTAAGTGATATGACAATGTTCAGTTTCCATCCTGTTAAGCATATTACGACAGGTGAAGGTGGAATAATTACCACGAATAGTGAAGAATATTATGAAAAGCTTATGCAATTCCGTTCACATGGAATTACACGTGATTCGAAGTTATTACCTGAAAATCCTGGTTCTTGGTATTATGACATGCAGTACTTGGGCTATAACTATCGTATGACGGATATTCAAGCAGCACTAGGTTGCAGTCAATTAAATAAATTAGATGTCTTTGTTAAAAGACGTAAGGAAATCGTAACAGCTTATAATGAAGCATTTAACGATTTGATAGAAGTACAAATGCCTTATCAACATCCAGATACGGATTCTAGTTGGCATTTATATATATTAAAATTAAATCTTGAAACTTTAACCCTTTCTAGGAAAGACGTGTTTAAAGACCTACATAACTTGAATATTGGTGTAAATGTACATTATATACCTGTTCATACATTGTCATATTATCAAGAGTTGGGCTATAAAAAGGGTTCTCTGCCAAAAGCAGAGCAACTTTATGAAGAAATTATTTCATTGCCTTTATTCCCGTTGATGACAAATCAAGATATACAGGATGTCATTAATGCAGTGAAATTTGTTATAAAGAGGGTAAGGAAATGAATGTAACGGCTATAATTCAGGCAAGAATGGGCTCCACACGATTACCAGGGAAAATTCTTAAAGAAGTGAACGGTAAGCCACTTTTGGCCTATCAATTAGAAAGAATAGCTCGTTCTAATTACATTGGAAAAGTGGTAATTGCTACTACTGTTGCACCGAAAGATGATGTTGTTATAGAATTTTGTGAAAATTACGGTGTAGATTATTATCGAGGATCAGAGGATGATGTGCTATCGCGTTATTACGAAGCAGCCGAACAATACGGGGGAGACACTATTGTCCGTTTAACTTCAGATTGTCCAATTATTGACCCAGTCATTGTAGATGAAACAATTCAATATTTTTTAAATAATCACTTTGATTATGTATCTAATACAATTGAACGAACATATCCAAGAGGATTAGATACAGAGATTTTTTCTAAGTCTGCTCTTGAAAGGGCATACAAAGAGGCAACTTTAACACGTGATAAGGAACATGTCACAGCATATATGTATTCAAATCCGGAAAGCTTCAGTTTAGGCTATATTAAGAATAAACAGGATTATAGTCAATATCGTTGGACGGTTGATACATTGGAAGATTACGAGTTAATTAAATTGATTTTGATGTCAATTTATCCATTTAATAAAGAATTTTCCTGGAAGGATGTTTTAAGCTTATTAGCTGAGAATCCAGAATGGAATGATATTAACGCTTTGATTGAACAAAAAAAAGTATAGATTTAATTATCCTATTTATGCTGTGGCAGGAGGTGGTTTTTATAAAATATATACAATGCTTTGTTTACAGCGACTTTTTAAAATTTCACTACTATAGAATAGAGGTTTCCTATGACTAAGGTTAAAATAAATGATTACGGATATTATGAGATTGCCAAACGTCCATCGCAAGAAGAATTGAATGAATATTACACTAAAACATACTACCAGAATAATAAGGGTTCTTATTCACATGAATATACTATTGAAGAAAAAAAATATTTTAATAATCATTTAGAACAAAAAGAAATTATTATAAGGAACTTTTTTGAAAGCAAAAATAACAAATTGTTTTCCGAACTTTCCTTACTAGATATAGGTGCTGGAGAGGGATATTGTTTGAATTATTTTTCGAATTTAGGATTAAATGTAACGGGGGTAGATTTTAGTACTCACGGCTGTGAAATTCATAATCCTAGACAATTAAAAAATCTTTTAGTTGGGGATACAATGGACGTTATTGATAACTTAGCTATTGGAGGTAAAAGCTTTGATATAATAACAATGAACAATGTTTTAGAACATGTTTTAGACCCAGGAAAGTTATTAGAAAAGTTAAGAAAAATTATGAATAAAAATTCATTGTTAATTATTGAAGTTCCTAACGATTTTTCTGAACTTCAACAATATTTATTAAAAACAAATAAAATTGATACAGAATTTTGGATAGCTATACCAGATCATTTGTCTTATTTCAATAAAGACGGCCTTGTAAACTTATGTAATAGTTTTGGATTTGAAAAGTATCAACTTTATTCTGATTATCCAATCGATCTTAATTTGTTATTAGAGTCTTCAAATTATATTAAAAATGCTGCTATAGGTAAAGATATACACAAGCAAAGGGTAGAAATTGAAAATTACTTACATTCCAAATCTCCCGAAAAATTATTGGAAATATATAAAATATTTGCGGAAATGGGAATAGGAAGACAAATAGTTGGTTATTTTTCTTTCGACTCTACTTTTATTGATAAATAAGTTTTGAAATATGCTGAATGGTTATTTTATTTACAACAAATCTTCATTTATACGTCTAGGTTATTACTTAAAATGAGAGCATAACTCTATTTTTATGAATCATAGATTATTCTGGAATTGTTGCTTGTATAAGTACCCTGGAACAATTTTCACAATATAATTTGGAGGTTGTCATTAATCTCATTAATCGTAAGATGAAATTTCTATATTCTTTTTAGAAAGGTATTTATTCCCTAATCAAAACAGATTTGCCTATGAACAAGGAGTCCTGCAAAGCCATTTTCTTTGCAAAGTAATGTAAAGTCGATCTTTAAATTCTAAAAGTGCTGTAGCGTTTAGTTAGCAGGCAATGATTTTAAAAATAAATTTTACTATGCAAAATCTAGTTCATTAATATAATTGTGAAATGGATGATTAAGTGAAAAAGTTTGACCATCAGCTATACAACAGCTAATTGTAAAGTGAAGACTTTCGGGGGGGGTTAATATTCAACGAATTAAATAAGTAGTAAATAATAGGAAAACGTGGATTTATGGATAGTGTCAATGCGAATAGAGTCTGGAAAAACTTTTAGTCCTAAATCAAATTTTAATTCAAATGTGAGTACATGGGATAATATATAAGAAATCAATAAAATCTCGAATGTTAAATGTCCAAAGTAGGTGTAACTGGTCGTGAATTTTAAATGAAAAAACAATATAAGGTGTGTAATTATGATAGTGTTAATTAGAACAGATTCATCAATACAAATCGGGTCGGGCCATGTAATGAGATGTCTTACTTTGGCGAAGCAACTAAGGAATTATAATGTAAAAGTATACTTTATTTGTCGAGAATTAGAAGGAAACATGGTGGAATATATTCGTAAAGAAGGCTTTGAGGTATTTGTTCTAACTAGGGTCAATACTGCTTTACATTGGGAATGGGTTCGTGATTTTTGGTTAGAAGATGCAATGGAAACAATTGATGTTATTGCTGAAATTCAGGGTTCTGTTGATATGGTAATAGTGGATCATTATTCAATTGATTTTAAATGGGAAGGAGTAGTTCGACCCTATACTGAGAAAATGATGATAATAGATGATCTAGCAGATCGAAAACACGATACTGATCTGTTATTAGATCAAAATTATTATAATGGCTTAGAACAACGTTATGATAATATGGTAGCTCCTAGTTGTAAATTATTATTAGGGCCAAATTTTTTATTGTTACGTGAGGAATTTCTATTATCTCTAAAAACCAATACAGATAGTGATACCAATAAGTTGAAAATTTTATTATTTTTCGGTGGAACTGATCCGACAGGGGAAACTTTAAAAGTTCTTAAAGCTATTAGTGAAATTAGGAATATTCCAATTACTATGGATGTTATTATAGGGGAAGGGAACCCTGATAAACAGAAAATTGAAATCCTATGCAGAAAGATATCAGATTGCAGATTATATTCGCAAGTTAATAATATGTCTGAATTAATCCAGAAGGCAGATGTGGGGATAGGAGCAGGTGGTACGAATCTTTGGGAAAGGTGTATACTCAAATTGCCTAGTTTGGTTATTATTACCGCTAAAAATCAGGAAGAAGTTGTAAATGCTGTTAGTGAACAAGGGTCAATTTATAATTTGGGATATTACACAGAAATATCCAATACATATTTAAAAGAAAAATTAATAAATTTTTTAAGTGAAAAAGAAAATTTTGAAAATATGAAAAAATCTTGTGGCGAACTATTAAGTCTTGAAAAGATTAAAAAACAATTAGTATGTGAAAATATAATGATAAAAATTCGTGCTAGAGGGGAGGTATAGAAATGAGGTTATTTATTATAACAGGAGTATCTAGCGGTTTAGGAGAGCAGATTGCTGATAAATTAATAATAAAAAAAGAAAAGTTAGTAGCTATAGGCAGGAAATTCACAAAAAAACAACTTGATGTCTCACAATTATCTCCTGATTTAATACATTTGTTATATTGTGATTTATCAAATGAAAAAGAGATGAATGTTTTATTCGATAAATTTCCCAGTAATTATTTTAATGATGTAAATGAGATAGTTTTCATAAACAATGCAGGTGTTATAGGACCTATTAATAAAATTGGTAAATATGGTGATTCTAACTTTATAAAAAAACATATTAATGTTAATTATTTGTCTCCTCTTATTTTAATCAACCAACTAGTAAGAATAACTCCAATAACTAAAAAGATAAAAATTATAAATATATCTTCTGGAGCAGCAACCAAAGCAATGGAAGGCTGGAGTTTATATTGTTCTTCTAAAGCAGCAATTAAAATGTTTTTATCAGTTCTGGAAAAAGAAAGTGAAAACATAGAAGTTTTAAATATTGATCCAGGAGTAATGGATACAAAAATGCAACAATTAATTCGAAATTCGGATATAAATGAGTTTCCTTTACTAGATCAATTTCAGAAATATAAGGATGATGGTCGACTTAAAGATGTAACAACAGTGGCTGATGAAATATTGAAAAGGATTATTCAGTAGTATGAAGATTGGAATACTTTCAGATATTCATGGAAATTATTATGCTTTAAGCGCTGTACTAGATCATGCAAAACTCTTGGGAATTGATCACTTTTATATATTAGGTGATTTAATTGGATATTACTCTAATCCTGTAGAAGTTATCCAAAAAATAAAATCATTAAATGCAACTGTTATTAGAGGCAATCATGAAGATTTAATTACAAAGGTGATTAATAAAGAACTAAAAATTAAAGAATTGACAGAAAAATATGGAGAAGGTCATGAAGTAGCTATTAAAGAAATGTGTAAAAAAGACCTTGAATGGCTAATTCAATTACCAGCTGAACAGGTGGTTTGTATTGATAACATTTCAATAAAGTTATGTCATGGTGCTCCAGGAAAGACTGATTATTATCTTTACCCAAATAGCCAATTTAATATACTAAAATCTTTTTGTAATAATAATTTTGACTATATTTTTATGGGGCATACTCATTATCCTTTTAATTTTAAATATGAGAAGTGTTCATTGATAAATGTGGGATCTGTTGGTCAAAGTAAAGATATAGGGGGACTAGCTTCATGGGGGATGCTAGATACCAATAATAATGTATATATACCTTATAGGACTCCATATAAAGTTAAAACTTTAATTAATGACATAGAGAAAAGTAGAAATTCAAACAAAGAATATTTAATTTCAGTTTTGAAAAGAAATAGGCTTGACCTATAAAAAGGAGTTTGAAAAATGAGATTAGAGTCAGTTTTAGTTACGGGTGCTGCCGGAGATATAGGCAGAGGTATGTCCCAAATATTAAAAGATATTCATTTTATCGATAAGGTGGTAGGTATTGATATCAATGATCAATTCCCAGCTCATTTATTTTACGATAATTTTATGAAATGTCCGAAAGTTAACTCGGGCAATTATTTAGATATAATTGATATTATTGTAAAAAAATACAATATCCAATTAATAATTCCAACATCAGAACCAGAAATTAGGTTTTTTAATAAAAATAAAATATCAGAAATATCTGATGTGAAAATTTTAATGCCAAGTTTTAATATAATGGACTTAGGTTTTGATAAATATGAAACATCAAAATTTCTACAAAAGAATGGATTGCCATTTCCTTGGACTTACGAGGTAGCTAATTCACAGCCTGCTGAGTTTCCATGTATAATTAAAAGTAAAGACGGGTCTGGTAGTAAAGCTGTTAGTATTGTTACTGAAGAAAATTATTTAGAAGTGAAAAAAGGAAAAGAAAATTGGATTTATCAAGAACTATTGCTTCCAAATGATGAAGAATATACTTGCGGTATTTTTAAATCTAAGAACAGTGAACATTTAAAAACCATAATATTTAAGAGAACGTTATCGGGTGGACGTACTGGTTATGCAGAAGTTGTCGAAAATACTAATATTTCTAATTTTTTAAATAAGGTATGTAAATATGTGAAGTTTTCGGGAAGCATTAATATACAACTGAGATTAACTACTAAGGGACCTATGATATTTGAAATTAATCCAAGGTTTTCCAGTACGTTAACATTTAGACATCAATTAGGTTTCAAAGATGTAGAATGGTCAATTTTAGACCAACTTGGAGAACTTAATCAGATTGAATTTGACAATAAAAGTATAATAGGTAAAAAAATATTCAGAGCAGACAATGAAATAATATACTAGGGAGTAGGCTATGGAAAATATTAATGTTAAAGATAAAATTGTAGGAAAAGGATACCAACCGTTCATAATTGCCGAAATGTCTGGCAATCATAATCATTCATTAGAACGAGCTTTAGAAATTGTTGAGGCAGCTGCAAAATCAGGAGCACATGCACTGAAAATCCAGACATATACTGCAGATACCATGACCTTGAATGTGGAAAATGCTGATTTTAATATCAACGATCGAGATAGTCTTTGGGATGGACAGAATTTATATCAATTATATCAACAAGCCTACACGCCTTGGGAATGGCATAAACCTATTTTTGATCATGCAAAGGAACTGGGGATGATTGCATTCAGCACACCTTTCGATGAAACAGCTGTTGATTTTTTAGAAGAGTTAGATGTACCACTATATAAAATTGCGTCTTTTGAAAATACGGATCTGCCACTTATCAGAAAAGTTGCTGCTACAGGTAAACCAATGATTGTTTCTACTGGTATGGCGACAGTTGCAGAATTAGATGACTTAGTGCGTACTGCAAGAGAAGCTGGGTGTAAGGATTTAATTTTATTAAAATGTACAAGTACATATCCAGCTACGCCTGAAAATACGAATATCTCAACAATCCCGCATATGCGAGAGTTATTTGATGTGCAGGTAGGTTTATCGGACCATACAATGGGAACAGGTGTAGCAGTAGCGAGCGTTGCTATGGGAGCAACGGTAATTGAAAAACACTTCACATTATCTCGTGCAGATGGAGGAGTAGATGCAGCATTTTCAATGGAGCCTGAAGAGATGAAGGCACTTGTTGTAGAAACAGAGAGAGCGTGGCAAGCATTAGGAAAAGTTACTTATGGACCAACTGAAAAAGAAAAAGCTTCATTGAAGTTTAGACGTTCGATTTATGTGTCAAAAGATATTAAGGCAGGAGAAATGTTTACAGAAGATAATATTAAAATTGTTCGCCCAGGATACGGACTTGAGCCGAAATATTATGAGATTCTGTTAGGTTGTAAAGCCAAAAAAGCTTATCAGTACGGACAACCGCTCAAAATAGATGATTTATTGTGAAAACGAGAATGTAATTTAGTGTAGTAGCAGCTCAGTTATCTGTATAGAGAGATTCTTCTAAAGCTGAATTAACGTAATGAATTAGGGTGTTTTTACATGTATTGATATAATCAATGCCCTAGCAAACCGATTAATAAGTCTTTAAATACCTATAATCATATAAAGTGTATAGCTATAAATGGAAATATGATTAATGCAATTAGCAAATCCGGTATTAAAAGTATAATATTGATTAATTTATACTTTTAATTATGTTAGACGTTTTTTAACGAAACTATACTGATATCTATGTATCGTATTTTTAAATAAGAGAAGCCCGCAAAATGTAGATAAAGTGGCTTCTCTTTAAAAGAATACTTTAATAAGTTAAGAAAATGTATGCTATTTTTTAGGTTTGAACCGAAATTTAATAAATTGTACAAATTAAAGAACGGGGTACTTTTTGTAAGTAGCTAAATTATGGTACTTACATTAATATCATAAATTTCGGGGAATTGGAGTGGGTAATTGTATGGAAAAAGTAGTATTAATAAAAGGGCAATCTAATTATAATGTATTACGTTATTGGATGGATGCTTTAGCAAGAGGACTTGAGAAGAATGGGATAGAAACAATTATTTTAGATGGGAAATATTCAGTTAATGAACAAGTGATTGCATTATTAGGCTTAGATGTAGATGCTGTAATTTCATTTAACGGTTTGTTTTTAGAAAATAAAGATATTATAGAGAAAGTCATTAGAGCTCCTTATATTTATTTACTTATCGATCATCCGATTGATCATTTGGGTCGCCTTGAAAATTTACGACCACAAGATATTTTGACGGTGATGGATCGAAATGATGCAAATAATTTAGAGAATTTTGGTCTGAATATATCCAATACATATATGTTACCTCATGCTGCAATTGAATTGTCAGTGGAACGAGTGGAAAAAACTATTGATATTTTAGTAAGTGGATCTTATTCAGATATGACAACGCATACAAAGTACATTGAGAGCCAGTCACCTGCTATTTTTGCAATTTGTAAAGAAGTTATAGATAATTGTCTTGAAGATTCAAGTAAATACTACATAGATGAATTTTTACAAGCTTTCGCGAAGCGAGGGGTATCAATAGATTTACGTCTAAATGAGAATCCGGAGATTATAAAGTTAGTACGTGATATTGGTAGATACATATATTCTGTGAATCGTTTAAGAGTTGTAACAGCACTTGCGGATGCAGGCTTGCCGATTAGTATTTATGGTAAGGGATGGGAAGATTCACCTCTTATGAATTATCCCAATGTGATTATTCATAAGTCAGTGAATTATTGGCAAACTCAAGAATTGATGCGACAGGCAAAGGTCGTTATGAGTTTTCAAGCATTACTTCGTGATGGTACTCATGAGAGAGTTTTTGCTGGGATGGCGGCACGCTCTGTGGTAGTGACAAATGAAACACCTTATTTGAGAGAGCAATTTACAGAAAATGAAGAATTATTGTTCTATAACTTTAATGATTTAGGCGCAATGGTGGAGGCTGTTCAGGGAATTTTAAAAGATGATGAGAAACGTGAAAAAATGTCTGAAGCAGCGTGGAAGGCTATTAAAGGTGCACATACTTTTGAAGAACGAGCACAGTCGATTATTGATATTTTTAATGATGTAGAAGTGCATTAATTAGAAGAAATTTAATTTGTCCGTTTTAACTGTATAATAATTAGATAAAGATTAAAGGCACATATATATATTTATTCGAGGGATATTTAGTTTTAGTAATGTTATGGTCATCAGCTAATAATTCTACTTGTACTTCTACAACCATTGTTGCGAATTAATAAAAATATTTTAAGGTGAATTTTCTTTTTGTAGAATAAGGAAATTCATCTTTTTTTATGTTTATTAGTTAAATTATAAACTTCTAGTAGCTTAATCATTCCTAATTATTTTAATTAGCTTTACTTTAAAGTGAAATATTTCAAAATTTATCCGATATTAAACACAAGTAATAGAAAAGCAAAGGAGGTCAGGTGTATGCGTATTGTACCAAAAGGACAATTAGTAGAAGCATTGGCTGTTTCAAGTAATACTACAGGTACTGAAGAGGCAACAAAGCCTACTGTATCTAATCAATCAGCTCCACAGCCAATAGTAGAAAAGCAAAATATTGCAATAGATGAGCAAGAAATAACAAAAGAAAAACTACAACAAGCTGTAGAAACAGTTAACGAATTTTTACAAATCAATCATAGTTCTTCGAAATTCGTACTTCATGATGGTTTAGAGCGTTATTTTGTACAAGTCGTAGACGCACAAACTGAAGAGGTCGTGAAAGAAATTCCACCGAGAAAGTTATTAGATGCTTTCTACGAGATGCAAAAACTTTTAGGTATGATTGTAGATGAAAAAATATAAGATTTTTAGGAGGGTATTACTATGGTAAACAGAATTGGTGGATTAGCGTCGGGAATGGATATCGATGCATTAGTAGCAAAGTTAATGGCGGCAGAAAAATCTCCTCTTATCAAATTGCAGCAAAAGAAACAAACAACTGAATGGATGCGTGATGCATATAGGGGTGTCAATACAAAATTAAAAACAGTTGATAGATATATTCAGGATAATCTTTTAAATAAAAGTTTCATGACTAAAACAGCTACATCTTCAAACTCAAATTATGTTACAGCAAAGGCAGGCGCAAATGCCTCCGGAACGTTAGCAATCGAGGGTGTTTCTCAACTGGCTTCAGCTGCTCGCGGTCTTGGTAAGCAAATAAATGCGACAGGGGATACAAAATTAAGCGAACTTAGAATTTCTGATGGAGTAATTGAGTTAAGCTCAATCAAAGCGGATGGTAGTATGGCTGCAACAGGGACAAAAATTGAATTTGATCCAAATAAAACGACTGTATCTGAGTTAGTTGAAAAAATAAATGATAGTAATGCGGGCGTAAGCGCTATATTTGAAAATGGAACTCTTTCAATCACAGCAAAAAATACAGGAGACAATAAAAATGGTGCTGAGGTACAAGTTATTTCAGGAGCAGATGTATTTGGAAAACTTGGTTTTGATTCGTTATTAGGCGCGACTTCAGGAGATTTAGCAAGTGGTGGTAAAAACGCAGTATTTCAAGTGAATGGAATTCCGACGGAAAGATCATCTAATACATTTTCTATTTCAGGATATACGGTAACATTAAAAGATACATTTAACGCTGCCACTACAATTGAAAATAATTTAACAGCAGCAAAAGAAGAACTCAAAAATGCTCAGTTAAGTAAAGATAAATTACAGGCATTATTAGATACTGCTATTGCTAATTTTGATACTGCTAATTTGGCATATACAAATAAGTATGATCCAGTTTTTAAAAATAGTTTGAATGCTACTGAGCAAGAAGCATACAACAAAATCAATAACAACTCTTTCTTTAGTTCACTCACTGATGCAGAGATGTTTGAATTGCAAAGTTTAGTAGTTGATGAAAATGCGGATGAACAAACTATCAAAGATGCTATTAATGCTAGTTCATCTTTTTCGACAGACTTGAAATCAAAGCTAATGAGTCTAAGTAAAGATGATTTATTGTTAGTGGAAACTCTAGATGAGCCCCAGTTAACTAATTTTAAAGATGCGGCTCAGAAAGAAACTTCACTGAATACTTATAAATCTTTAGATAAACAATTCCTAAGTGGCTTATCCGCTACAGATATTACTAGTATCACAGGGTTAGATTTTACAAGTAATGAAACATTAAATGAATCAATTAATAACTTACAGGACGAAGCATTAAAAACAAAATTATTAAAGTTAAGTGATACACAGAAGCAATCGTTAAAAAATTTAAGTGAAGAAGACTTGAAAAATTATCAAGAAGTTGCGACAGTTCAAATTCCTTATGATGAAAAATTAGCTTTAAAAGTGCAAGCAGAAAACAATTTCAAAGCTGGTGAAAATCGTTTAAAACAGGCACAAGCAACTTTAGATGCAGCTCAAGCTGCTGCAGATGCTGAAGCCAATAAGCCATCAACGGCACCAAATATTCCTCCAGTAACAATGACATCTTCAACAGATGTAGATGAGATGATGAACAAAATTAAAGAGTTCGTCACTACATATAACGGTCTTGTTAAGGAAATGAACGATCAAACAAAAGAAACAAAATATCGAGATTATTTACCTTTAACAGACGAACAAAAAAAAGAGATGTCTGAAAACGAAATTAAGCTATGGGAAGAAAAAGCAAAGAGTGGTTTATTGCGAAGCGACTCGATTTTAAGAAGTGGATTGTCTAGTATGCGTGGGTTGATTTACGAATCTAATCCTGCTGTAGGAAATTCAGAATATAATACGTTATATAAAATCGGAATTACGACTTCGAAATCATATAATGACGGCGGTACATTGGCAATTGATGAAGATAAATTACGTAATGCATTAAAAGATGATCCTGATGCAGTAACAGCGCTATTTACTAATAGAGGTAATCAAAAAGAAACAGTTGTTGTCGACGGTGTTGAAAAAACTGTGGATACTCGTGGTTTCCTCCAAAAGCTGCAAGGGTCTATGAATTCTTTTATGCAAGATATTGAGAAAAAAGCTGGTCGTGCTACATCGACAGCACAAGAGTACACAATCGGTAAAAATCTAGTTGATATGGATAAACGTATTGATACATGGAAAGACAAGCTTGAAAAAATTGAGGCCCGCTATTGGAAGCAATTCAGTGCAATGGAGAAAGCTATTAACAAAGCAAACTCACAATCAGGTATGTTTGCGCAATCTGGTAGACAGGGATAAAAGTTTTAGTATAATTTAGTTAAAAGGTAATATAAAGGAGTTGTCTTTGATTGACAGCACAAACATCAGCTCATAATGCATATAAACAAAATAGTGTTACAACTGCCTCTCCAGGAGATTTAACGCTAATGCTGTATAATGGATGCTTAAAATTTCTGCATAAAGCAAAATTAGCGATTCAAGAAAAAAAGATTCAAGAGAAAAATACTAACCTTCAAAAAGCACAGGCAATCATAAGTGAGCTTATGGCGACACTAAATATGGATATAGAAGTATCTAAAAATATGATGGCACTTTATGAATATATGAATCATCGATTAGTAGAAGCAAATATTCGAAATGACATTTCTATAATTGAAGAAATTGAAGAACTTGTTACGGAATTCCGTGATACATGGAAGGAAGTTATTCGTATTAATCGTCAGCAACAATACGGGAATGGGGACAGAATATGATGGGACCAGTTGAACGTTTGCTCTCTGTTTCAGCTAGACTTTATGAGCATATGTCGACCATTCCTAGCGGAGACGATCGAGAAGAATTTATCGAAAAAATAAATGAATTGCTTGATGAACGCGGTGCAATAATCGAGGAATTGAAGCAATCTGGAAAATCTTTAGATGGGCATCAATTAAATAAACATTTACAAGAACTTGATCGAGGCATACAGGAACGATTACAAAAGGTTATGGCTGCAATTAAAACAGATTTGAAAACCCTTCAACAATCTAAAAAAACTGAGCAGCAATATTTAAATCCTTATAGCTCTGTCCGTGTAATGGATGGTATGTATTACGACGGGAAAAAATAAGTTAAAAGTACTTTTAAGGATTTTATTCATCAAAACCAGGACTCATTTATAAGTGAGTTCCTGGTTTTGTGTGTTTGTTTCTAATATAAATGGATACTTAAATGGATACTAAGTAAGCCCGAATTCAAAAAATATGCGCACCTCACGGCACGCACGACAAATGGCCAGCTTTCTGATGTTTTTCAGATAGCTGGCTTATTATGCACATGTAGCTTGAATCGACTCGGACCAAGGCATGTATTCTTGTAATAATTCTGGTTGTTGATGAATTGCGAGATTGGGTAAATCCGTCAAAAGCTTGACGAGGTATTTATAGAAATCTACACCATTCGCTTTTGCTGTTTCCGCTAGACTTAAGCAGATTGCATTGGCTTTTGCGCCCGCCTCACTGACAGAAAAGAGCCAGTTCTTCCTTCCTATCACGGTTGGACGGATCGCATTTTCGGCTGGATTATTATCGATTTCGATTTGCCCATTATACAAAAATGCTTTTAGTTCATTTCTTCTGTTCAACGTATACTCTGTTGCTGTGGCTAATGCGTTTTGCCAAAGAATTGAGACTTTTCGAGCCAGTTAAAAAACTTCCGAATGACCCGTCTTGCGTAGCGCCATCTCATTTTTCGACGTTGCTTCGGCGGCAGCCCTTTGAATTTTGCTCTAAAGCGTAGAGCTGATTACAGTAGGCCAAACCAATACGTCCGTTCTTGCTATCGACTTTTAACCAATAACGTCGAACGTGCGCCTAACAGTTGGCGAATGTGATGTTGGGTAACTTATCATAGGCAGAGTAGCCATCACAAATAATGGTGCCCTCAAAATTGGCCAAATATTCCTCCAATACCGTTCGACTTCGCGTTAACGCATGTTCAAATAGAATGATTACTGGCCCCTCAGTTGGGACTGTTCGGAATACCCAGTTATACGCGTTTGATTGTGCTCGCTTTCCATCAGAACGATTCAATACTTGGGCAACAGTTTCATCAATATGAAGTAGCGTTTTGACTGAAAGGACATTTTCATCTCTTCATAAATTGGTAATAGCCACTCTTCTGCAACACGAATCACCCAATTCGAAAGATTTTTATCATTGGTGATTAAACCCGTACGTGCCCATTCTTTTACTTGGCGATAAAGTGGTAGGTAGAGTGAGAATTTATCATAGATGACTTTCGCCAACACCGTTGGCCCTGCGATACTACGAGGAATCACTGCCATCGGCGCTTTCCACGTTGAATAAACTGATTTTGTTCACGATCTTTTACATTGCTTACACTCATAGGCATGCTCAATATGCTGCACACGCACCAACTTGGCCGGAATAAACGCTGCTTCTTCACGGGTAATTGTGGAGCCGATTTCATGTAGCTGACTTTGGCAACAGTCACATTGGAGATTTACTGGATGATGGTGAATTTCTTCCACTTCCACACCTTCTACGAATGAATCGTTACGCTTTTTCTTTTTATTTAAACGGGTCACTGTATACGTCACAGTTTCCGTGCTTTGTTCTTCTGTTTGCTCAGACCCATTAAAAGACGGATCATTATCGAATAACGAACATTGTCCATCTGGTGGTTGGTATTTTGACTTCTCCGAGCGCGAACCATAAATCATTTTGGTTAACTGGCGAACTTGTTCAGACAAGTATTTATTTTGGGCGAGTGACACGTCTAACTTTTTAGAAAGCTCTTCGTTTTGTTGCTTCATAACAGCGAGTTGCTCTTCTAATAAGTGAATTAATTTTCTGTTGTTTCCATACTCATCTTGTTCACCACATTTCCGTTCAAATTATCTGCGGTTAATTATACCATTTAGAAAGTAGTGATTAAAAGACACCTTTTGCAGATTTCTGTATTGCCCTCGGTTGTTGAAGAGATAAACCTTCCAATAACCAACGCAATTCTTGTTGAGATAGATTTCGTACTTCCTTTTCATTTTGGGCCATTGTAGCCTGCCATTGTCTAGACGTTTATAAAGTAGTGCAAAGCCGTCACCGTCAAAATAAAGACATTTATAGCGGTCCTTACTTATACCTGAAAATAAAAAATCGAGTCACTATAAGGGTCCAGTTCAAACGAGTCCTGAACGAGGGTCGCTAGACCGTCAATCCCTTTACGCATGTCAGTTTTCCCGCAGACAATATAAATATTTTGCACGCGCGTAAAATCATGCTTCATTTTTGAACCAGCTCCTTCATCACAGCTTGAATGATGTGCTCATCTACGCCATTGAAGAAGGAGATTTCGCCCGCAGCAGTTTTAATCAGACAGCTTGGCCCAGCTGTCTGTTGGAAAGAATTAGTCGAGGTTGTTTCAGTTGGTATGGGATCCAGTTTAACTGGTACAATGGTTAATTTGTTAGTTGACATGAAAGCACCTCCTTAGATAGATACATCTATCGTACCGGAGGTGCCAGGTTGTTTATATGCGTTATTTGATTACGGGCTTACGATACTAAGTAAGCCCGAATTCAAAAATATGCGCACCTCACGGCACGCACGACAAATGGCCAGCTTTCTGATGTTTTTCAGATAGCTGGCTTTGTTATCACATGTAGCTTGAATCGACTCGGACCAAGGCATGTATTCTTGTAATAATTCTGGTTGTTGATGAATTGCGAGATTGGGTAAATCCGTCAAAAGCTTGACGAGGTATTTATAGAAATCTACACCATTCGCTTTTGCTGTTTCCGCTAGACTTAAGCAGGTTGCATTGGCTTTTGCGCCCGCCTCACTGACAGAAAAGAGCCAGTTCTTCCTTCCTATCACGGTTGGACGGATCGCATTTTCGGCTGGATTATTATCGATTTCGGTTTGCCCATTATACAAAAATGCTTTTAGTTCATTTCTTCTGTTCAACGTATACTCTGTTGCTGTGGCTAATGCGTTTTTGCCAAAGAATTGAGACTTTTCGAGCCAGTTAAAAAACTTCGAATGACCCGTCTTGCGTAGCGCCATCTCATTTTTCGACGTTGCTTCGGCGGCAGCCCTTGAATTTTGCTCTAAAGCGTAGAGCTGATTACAGTAGGCCAAACCAATACGTCCGTTCTTGCTATCGACTTTTAACCAATAACGTCGAACGTGCGCCCAACAGTTGGCGAATGTGATGTTGGGTAACTTATCATAGGCAGAGTAGCCATCACAAATAATGGTGCCCTCAAAATTGGCCAAATATTCCTCCAATACCGTTCGACTTCGCGTTAACGCATGTTCAAATAGAATGATTACTGGCCCCTCAGTTGGGACTGTTCGGAATACCCAGTTATACGCGTTTGATTGTGCTCGCTTTCCATCAGAACGATTCAATACTTGAGCAACAGTTTCATCAATATGAAGTAGCGTTTTGACTGAAAGGACATTTTCATCTCTTCATAAATTGGTAATAGCCACTCTTCTGCAACACGAATCACCCAATTCGAAAGATTTTTATCATTGGTGATTAAACCCGTACGTGCCCATTCTTTTACTTGGCGATAAAGTGGTAGGTAGAGTGAGAATTTATCATAGATGACTTTCGCCAACACCGTTGGCCCTGCGATGCTACGAGGAATCACTGCCATCGGCGCTTTCCCACGTTGAATAAACTGATTTTGTTCACGATCTTTTTACATTGCTTACACTCATAGGCATGCTCAATATGCTGCACACGCACCAACTTGGCGGAATAAACGCTGCTTCTTCACGGGTAATTGTGGAGCCGATTTCATGTAGCTGACTTTGGCAACAGTCACATTGGAGATTTACTGGATGATGGTGAATTTCTTCCACTTCCACCTTCTACGAATGAATCGTTACGCTTTTCTTTTATTTAAACGGGTCACTGTATACGTCACAGTTTCCGTGCTTTTGTTCTTCTGTTTGCTCAGACCCATTAAAAGACGGATCATTATCGAATAACGAACATTGTCCATCTGGTGGTTGGTATTTTGACTTCTCCGAGCGCGAACCATAAATCATTTTGGTTAACTGGCGAACTTGTTCAGACAAGTATTTATTTTGGGCGAGTGACACGTCTAACTTTTAGAAAGCTCTTCGTTTTGTTGCTTCATAACAGCGAGTTGCTCTTCTAATAAGTGAATTAATTTTTCTGTTGTTTCCATACTCATCTTGTTCACCACATTTCCGTTCAAATTATCTGCGGTTAATTATACCATTTAGAAAGTAGTGATTAAAAGACACCTTTTGCAGATTTCTGTATTGCCCTCGGTTGTTGAAGAGATAAACCTTCCAATAACCAACGCAATTCTTGTTGAGATAGATTTCGTACTTCCTTTTCATTTTGGGCCATTGTAGCCTGCCATTGTCTAGACGTTTATAAAGTAGTGCAAAGCCGTCACCGTCAAAATAAAGACATTTATAGCGGTCATTACTTATACCTGAAAATAAAAAAATCGAGTCACTATAAGGGTCCAGTTCAAACGAGTCCTGAACGAGGGTCGCTAGACCGTCAATCCCTTTACGCATGTCAGTTTTCCACCAGACAATATAAATATTTTGCACGCGCGTAAAATCATGCTTCATTTTTGAACCAGCTCCTTCATCACAGCTTGAATGATGTGCTCATCTACGCCATTGAAGAAGGAGATTTCGCCCGCAACAGTTTTAATCAGACAGCTTGGCCCAGCTGTCTGTTGGAAAAATTAGTCGAGGTTGTTTCAGTTGGTATGGGATCCCAGTTTAACTGGTACAATGGTTAATTTGTTAGTTGACATAAGGAAAGCACCTCCTTAGATAGATACATCTATCGTACCGGAGGTGCCAGGTTGTTTATATGCGTTATTTGATTACGGGCTTACGATACTAAGTTCCATATAACACATGAGAATTTAAAATAGAGCGCTAATAAATTGAATTACAAATATAGCTATACTATGCGAATTATCGACATTTATTATTAGAAAAATTTCTAACTTCTGTTTTGAATAGATTTAGTACATGTAGTCATAAATTAGCCCTTTATACGGTAAAATATGTTACTTATTCCCTCTAGATGTAAAACATGCATCGTGTCATAATCAACTAAATAGATGTTTAGAATAGTATTGGAGTGGGTAGATGATATTTAAGAGACAAGAAGGTTTTCGATTTAAATTCGATGAACCTATTAAAATGACTTTTGCGGTATATGAAAATGGAAAAGTGAATGAAGCACAAACAGCAATGGCTGACTTGCTCGATATTAGTCCACGAGGTTTGAAGATGTTTACTGAGGTGGATTTAGGTGTCAATCCTCCTCCATTGGATTTACGCTTTGTTCTTGATACAGTAGAGGTACGAGCTTGTGGAGAAATAATTTGGAGCCGTCCTTTTGGCAATGGCAAGCAGTATGGCGTGAATTTCAATAATCAAGGATCGGTAGAAGATTTGATTGTTGATGAATTGAAGTCGCGACGAAGAAAAGAAGCTGATGAGGCCAAATTAAATAACGTAAATTCATAAAGTGAAACTTTAATTCCACCAATAGGGCTTTTACGGGCAGTTAGGCTCCCACCTAAACTCCTTTGCTTTTGCTGAATTTTAGGTGGGAGTATTACAGCCCGTTAATGCGGGATAAAAAAATTTGCGAAAAAAAGAATTATTTTAGAGGAATTTCTCACACTTGTGTAGAAATATAAAGTATAGCAGTTATAAAGGAGGAGTTTACATGTTAAACTTTAACATTCGTGGTGAAAATATTGAGGTAACTCCAGCTATTCGAGAGTATGTTGAGAACAAAATCGACAAAGTTGAACGTTATTTTAACGAAGATGTTAACGCCAACGCTAACGTAAATTTAAAGGTTTATAATGACAAGCAAACAAAAGTGGAAGTTACAATTCCAATGAAAAACTTAACTCTTCGTGCAGAAGAGCGTCATAACGATATGTATGCTGCAGTTGACCTAATCGTTGATAAATTAGAACGTCAAATTCGTAAGCATAAAACAAAGGTAAACCGTAAATTCCGTGAGCGCGAAGGTGCAGGCCTTTATTTTGCTACTACTCAAGCAGTAGCTGATGTATCGACAGAGGATGAAGAATACTCTATTGTTCGTACAAAGCAATTTGATCTAAAGCCAATGGATCAAGAAGAAGCTGTATTACAAATGAATATGCTTGGGCATGATTTCTATATCTTTACAGACGCGGAATCAAACGGCACAAATATTGTCTACAAACGCAAAGACGGTAAATACGGCTTAATCGAAACAACTTAAACTTCATATGTACAAAGGCTCTCGCCACAGCGGGAGCCTTTTTTATGACTTTAACGTCATGCTAGTGACACTGTTTGCATGAAACTGTTACACAATGGTAAAATGAAAGTTGAGACTATATAGGAAGTGAAAAAATTCATGGTAAACCTATTAAATAAATTATTTGATTTCAATAAACGTGAGTTAAAAAAATTAGAAAAAATCGCTGACCAGGTTGAGGGATTCGCTTCTCAAATGGAACAGCTTTCAGATGATCAATTACAAGCGAAAACAGAAGAATTTAAAAAACGTTTTGCCGACGGAGAGAAATTAGAGTCGATTCGTGCGGAAGCTTTTGCCGTTTGTCGTGAAGCGTCTAAGCGTGTGTTAGAGATGTACCCATTCCGCGTACAGATTATGGGTGCTGCTGCACTTGATGAAGGTAATATTTCGGAGATGAAAACCGGGGAAGGTAAAACGTTAACGGCTACAATGGCTGTTTACCTGAATGCCATTACTGGTAAAGGTGTGCATGTTGTCACAGTCAACGAGTATTTAGCGAGTCGTGATGCTGAAGAAATGGGGCATCTGTATAATTTCTTAGGCTTATCAGTTGGTTTAAACTTGAACAGCCTGTCAAAAGAAGAAAAACGTGCAGCCTATGAAGCTGATATTACGTATAGCACAAACAATGAGCTAGGCTTTGACTATTTACGTGATAATATGGTGCTTTATAAAGAAGAACGTGTACAACGTCCGTTGCATTATGCAGTAATCGATGAGGTTGACTCGATTTTAATTGATGAAGCGCGTACGCCATTAATTATTTCGGGTCAGGCTGGGAAATCAGCGCAGCTTTATAAACAGTCTAATGCGTTTTGTCGTATGTTAAGTGCGGATACGGATTACACATATGAAGAGTCAACAAAAGGTGTTACGTTAACAGATGCCGGTGTTGAAAAAGCGGAGAAGGCATTTGGTATTGATAACCTATTTGATTTAACGCATGTACGTTTAAACCATGCTATTAACCAATCGTTAAAGGCACACGTAAGTATGCATAATGATGTAGATTATGTTGTGCAAGATGGAGAAATTGTTATTGTTGACGGCTTTACGGGTCGTTTAATGAAAGGTCGTCGCTACTCAGATGGACTACATCAGGCGATTGAGGCTAAAGAGGGCGTAGAGATTCAAAATGAATCGATGACGATGGCGACAATTACGTTCCAAAACTATTTCCGTATGTACCAAAAGCTTTCAGGTATGACAGGTACAGCGAAAACAGAGGAAGAGGAATTCCGTAATATTTATAATATGAGTGTTGTGGCGATTCCAACGAATAAGCCGATTGCTCGTGATGACCGTCCAGACTTAATTTTTGCTTCAATGGAAGGAAAATATAAAGCGGTGGCGGCAGATATTGCAGAGCGCCATAAAGCAGGACAACCTGTTCTTGTTGGTACTGTTGCCATTGAAACGTCTGAAATCATTTCGAATTTATTGGATAAACATAAAATTCCACATAATGTCCTGAACGCGAAAAATCATGAGCGTGAAGCTGAAATTATTGCTAATGCTGGTACGAAAGGCGCCGTAACAATCGCTACGAACATGGCTGGTCGTGGTACAGACATTAAGCCTGGAGAAGGTGTAATGGAGATTGGCGGTTTAGCGGTAATTGGTACGGAGCGTCATGAATCTCGTCGTATCGATAATCAGCTGCGTGGTCGTTCTGGTCGTCAAGGGAATCCAGGGGTTACACAATTCTATCTGTCACTAGAAGATGAATTAATGCGTCGTTTTGGCTCTGATAATATGAAGTCCATGATGATGCGATTAGGGATGGATGATTCACAGCCACTACAATCAAAAGTTGTTTCAAGAGCAGTAGAATCAGCTCAAAAACGTGTTGAAGGAAATAACTTCGATGCTCGTAAACGTTTATTACAATATGATGATGTGTTACGTCAGCAACGTGAGATTATTTATAAAGAACGTTATGACGTATTAGAAACAGATAATATGCGTGTCCTTGTTGAGTCTATGATTCAAGAAACGATCGACAATGTTGTCGCATTGTATACGCAAGGCGAGCAAAAGGATTGGAACTTAAAAGCCATTGATGACTTTGTCGGTGCAAATCTCCTAGGTGAAGATGATCAGACGGTAGAAGATTTCCAAGGCAAATCTGCTGAAGAAATTAACCAAATGATTTCTGATGCTGTTCATGCGCGTTATGATGAAAAAGAGACAGAGCTTACACCAGAGCGTATGCGTGAATTTGAAAAGGTTATTTTATTGCGCTCAATTGATACGAAGTGGACTGATCATATTGATGCAATGGATCAGCTACGTCAAGGTATCCATCTTCGCGCATATGGTCAAAATGACCCGCTTCGTGAATACCAACAAGAAGGCTTTGCTATGTTTGAGGATATGGTCGCTTCCATCCGTGAAGATGTAGCGAAATATGCAATGAAGGCAGAAATCCGCAGTAACTTAGAGCGTGAGGAAGTTGCAAAAGGACAAGCTGTTAATCCGAAAGAGGATGGTTCTCCAGCACCGAAAAAGCAACCTGTCCGTAAGGCTGAGAATGTCGGACGTAATGATTTATGTCCATGTGGAAGTGGGAAGAAATTTAAAAACTGCCATGGTGCAGGTCAATAAGTTTACGATTACGAAAAGATCATTTTAACTACACGTTAAAATGGTCTTTTTTTGCGTGTGCGGGCATGTGTAACTGGAGGAGGAATTTTGTGTAAGCTATGCATTGCGCATAGCAAGAACTTTTTTAAATCAAAATCAGCTCTATTAAAGAGGGGATGATTATTAGCATTCTTAAGTGAAGAGGAGGCTTCCATGCTCATAATTGTTGCTTTGAAATAAAGTCGTACTGTTTAAAATAAAGTTATACCGTTTATAAAAAAATTGCACCGTTTTGCCCCTTTAGATTATACTCATAATGACCATCTTCTGTTTTAAAAAAGTAACATCAAGATTTCCTCTGGTGTTACCTATACATTATAAGAGCCTTACTAAATGAGCAAGGCTCTTATAATTCAATAACTTTATTATCAATTCACAAAAATAGCATTAAATACTAGACTAAAACTGTTTCTATTACTTAGATTTTATAAAGTAGATTCCTATTCCAAAGTTATAAATAGCATGAGCAATCATTGAAGGAATTAAAGAACTAGTAAAATAAAACAATAATGCAAATATCAGTCCATTAATAAGTACTAATACGTATGCTAAATAAACACCTTTATACTGCGGTATATGAATGATCCAAAATAGAAAGGAACTAAAAATAATTACGACTCCATCAATGATATGATGATAACCAATAAACAAACCTATTAGTACACCCCTGAAGAAAAACTCTTCAAAAAAGCTTCCCCCTAGTGAACTAACGGCAATACCACTTGAAGTCTTCATTATTTTATTTATTATTTCTGCGCTTTCAGTTTGAGGAAGCTCTGTTTTTGTTTTAATTATGAGACCAACTACAATTAATACTATAATCGTACCAACAAGCAAACCTAGTAAGGTAACAAAAAGGTACGAGTGATCATTGGGAACAAACAACGAAACAATAAAGGGTATGATTTCTCCCCATCTAAAGATCGCTATAAGCATTAAACCTAATATTAAGAAAGGAGTTAATCCTAATACAATTTGACTCAATAATTTATAATGCTCTCTCGAACTTAATTCAATCATAAACTTATTCTCCTTTTCCCTCATGATGACTGTTAAACAATACACGAATCGCTTCTCCTAAAAACTCAGTCATATTAACAGGTAATATGGCTTTAATAATTCCCAATTGTTTTTCTAAATTATTATTGGAATTATAAAACTCTTCTAAAGGTACAGGAAGCATTTCTATTATTTCTTTTAATTCTCTCTGTACTTCGTGACTTTCAGGGGTTAGTTCATTGTGGATTGCTGCTTGAAAAAAAGATAACAACCTCATATTCAGCCTATCTAATGCTATTTGTTGAGATTTACTTTTGGGAATAATAGCATCAATTGTATCTATTGAGAAATACCGATTCAAAATTTTTCTTTGATCTTCTTCTAATCGAATAGAATTCATGAGCAACATAAGATCTTCGTTAGTTAAATCACCGGTTTCATTTAATAGAGCCTTAATCCTGGTCATCATTCCCAATGACATATTTATTTTATCTCTCTTATCGAGAAGTAAAGCTTCCTGAATTTCTAACATTTCTTTAAAAGAATACTCTGGGTCTTCAAGCCTTTGTTTGATTTCGTATAAAGGTAAGTTCAAACTTTTTAGCAACTGTATGTTATAAAACTTCTTCAATTCATCCCCAGTATAAATTTTCTGATTTAATTCATTTCTCTTACTAGGTACAAGTAGACCTATTTTCTCATAATGTCTAAGTGTCCTTATCGTTGTATTAACTGCTTTTGCAAATTTACCTATAGTAAGTTCCAAATAATCCCCTCCAAACATTAGTTACTTTTAAGCTCCTATATCATCTATATTAGATTGTGACGTAACGTCCTTCGCAATACATAATAAAAAAAGACAACCTTCTCTGCCAAAAAGGTTGTCAACGCCAACTGTTTAAACTTTCAACAAATGGGGTACTCATATTATACATATTTATCACTCTACAACTTCTATGTGGAGGCTAATAGATTTATGCGGATATACAACGTTAAGCTAAAAAAGCCTCCAAACGACGCTTTGGGTGCATTGTTAATTAAAATTTGGATATTTATGTTAATATCAATTATTATATAAAAACAAGTTTTTAATTAAAGGGAGTGAAAGAAATGACAAAAGAAATAATTAATGTTGTTTTACCAATGAAAACATATGATACAACTAAAATGGACTCGTGGACTAAAGAACAGTGGCGGGAATTTGTTGGAGAAGAAAAGGACCATGTAGGTATACAGCTATTGCTAATAAATGATAACGATTTTTATTTGAAAATAATGGGCATATACTTTGACGAAGCCTCAGAAGAAATGTTTTTTAGTTTTGATGCACAAAACAAACTTGAGCGAAATATAAATCTTCAATTCTGCCAATGGACAATTGATGAAAGTATTTTTAATTTATCTCACGAAAAGCCGCAATATTTGGAGAAGTTTTCTGGAGTTAGAGGCTTTCAAAAGTGTGTAAAGCGAACGTATTTAGAAGAGTGGGACAACACTACAATTGAAATAAAAATACTCGATGCAGAAACAAATCTAAACATTAGAAAGCTTGAACTCCAAATAAATAAGCATTTTACTCAGGTTTTTTAATAAAGTGCAGGAATTTAGTGCAAAAAAGTATTTATAAAGTATACATAATTATTTAAAATAACGTTCCCAAATGAACGCTTGGTGACATTTCAAACAGCGACAAGCACTGTTAAATCCGTGTTTGTCGCTGTTTTTATTAGAAAATAACGCTCTGAGATGCTGTGAGAAACTATTTTAAAGAGGACTGTTCGATTCACTTGTTCTGAATGGTAGAAAAATATAAATAGAATCTCAATGAAAGGCTACCAAAGGGCGCTTTGGTAATGTTAAACTTTAATTACACGAGGGGGCGAAAAAATGGATTATACTAAAATCTATAATGAGGAACTGATTGCCTTAGTAAAAGAGAAAATAAAGTCAGTCGGTGAAATTAAAGCGGTGAAGTTTTTGAGAGAGCAAACAGGTATATCCTTAATACAGGCAAAAAAATTTGTAGATTTTTGTAAAGAATAGACATAAAAATTAGAGACAATAAATTAACCTGTGTTTTATTGCAACAATATTTATAAAGCATACAAAATAAATATAATAAACGTTCCCAAATGGAAGTTAGGGAATAAAACACCCCATTCAATTGAATGAGGTGTTTGTTTTTTGCTGCTTATAATCAGTATGTCCCCAAATCAGGCTTTGGGAACAACCTCATTCAAATTAAATACTTGTAGCATATTTTTCAATCTGCTTTTCTTTTTGAGCTACTAATCCTGTTTTAGAAAACTTATTAAATTGTTCTTTATCCAAAATTTTTGTTAGTTGATTCATAACCATTTCAGTAATCATATCCTTCATATCACCAGAACTTTGTTCGTTTTCTTTTGATTTAGGTAACTTTGTTTCTTTAATCATCACTATCTCGCCATTTGCTTTCGTCACGTAATGACGTATATAGCCTTTCTCTTTTTTAATTTCATATGTTGCTTTAGATTTTTTATTTTTATCTAAAAACAAATCATCTGATAAACGATTGGAGCCATCTTTTTTTAGGGTGCTAAGGTAATTACTATTTCCTAGTTGAATATTCATTATAACCTCCTGATATGTAATATATTTACTTTTTATATCGGTCATTGTTTACTTTCTTGTACAACAGTTTAGTTGATTAATACGTTTGCTTAAGCTATACAATCCCATTTAAAATAACGTTCCAAAATCAAAGTTTGGAAACACACCAAAAAGGCACGAATGTTGTTAAATCAACGTTCGTGCCTTTTTACGAGGCTATTGTTTATACAGCTTTTTATACAAAGCTATATAAACATAGCTATGATAGGACTTTTCGAGATTTTTTTAATTTAACGTGAAATACGTGTTTGCAAGGTGTTTTTGATCAATCTTTATTCCAAAGCTATAATAATAGGTTCATCATCAAAAGTAGGGGATAACATTTGGTAAAACGTATTCCATGTATATAAGTGGATTGAAGTAGAGACTTGGTGACTTCTTGGGAATCAGCGTCACAAATGGGACCTTGGAGCGCGCAATAAGGGGAACGAGGGCTAGAGCATCACAACCTGTGATAACGCCTTCGTGACCAACCATCGTGCCACTGCCGCTCCGCTTTCGCGCAAAAAACACCTGTTGCTGCCCGCTACGTTTGCACTTCGCTTTCGCGCAAAAAACATCTGTTGCTGTCGCTCCGCTTTCGCACAAAAAACATCTGTTGCTGCCGCTACGTTTGCCGCTTCGCTGTCGCACAAAAAACACCTTTTGGCTAAGTGCTCATCGGACGCCCCTAAGAAAGCGCCCAGTCAGAACGGAAATCCCACCAACATTATGGTGAAATTTTAATTATTAGATAATTCAGAAAAAAAGTATATAATACTACAACAATAGGTAAATAGTTCAATGAAAAGGGTAATGTTTATAACTTTTATCTAGTTTATTATAAATATATAAATGGTTGAAAAGTTTTATATGGTGTGATAAGTGTGGACTTGCTTTCTTTGAATTAAGGGGGTGATTCATGTGTGGATATAAAAATTCTCGAGGAAATACATTGGAGTATACCAATATATTTATTACTATACTCCTCTTTACTAGAAAAAATAATTTTAAGGGGGATAAACATGCAAAATGATGACATTATGAGTGGTGAAACGATGCTGTATATGCCGGAGTATGATGCCTATGGGAACTTGTGTACACGTGTGATAGAAAGAGATTATCAATATATATCAAAATTATCACCGACAAAATTAATGGATTATAATCTACGGTATTTCGGTTCAAGCCTAAGAGGGGCATTCGATGGTTCGAAAATGATACTTGGAAAGCTGAATAAAAATCCAATAGTGGTTCATGAAGGGAGTGATATTGTATGGTTTCCAAGTAAATCTCCTTTACATCCTGAATGTATATGGTTGGCTGTCCATCATATTGAGGACTATCAAGTTGTGGATAAAAAGAGTACAAAAGTAGTTTTTATGAACGGCAAGGACATTATTGTGGATTTAAGTGTTAGATCATTTGAATACAGAATTCAAAGAGCGTTTTTACTAAAGGATAAACTAGAGAAACGAACAAAACACTTACTAGTACAACATGATCGAGTGAAAGTATATCCACGCGTGACAAGCCACAGTTCTGTATATGAGGATAAAGGTTAAGACGAATGATTACCGTACATTTAGTTATGTAAATCAAGCCGTATTGTTAAAAAAGTATGTTTTCCGACGTAAAAACGTTATAATAAAAAAATACGGGGCTTACAAAAAATAGAGATATGAGCATTTTGAATGCATCTCGAGAACGATGAGAACTTAGCAAGAATCATTTGGATTAAAGGCACATACCGATACTTCGGTAACTCATCATGAATATTTACAAATAGCCCCATTAATAATGTTCGGAGGATTTAACAATGATAGAATTAGCAGATGTACGTAACGCGTTAGACACTTCAGCCAAAAAATTGGCGGATTTTAGGGGGTCTCTTTGACTTAGAAAACAAAGAGGCACGCATGCAGGAATTAGATGAAATGATGCTTGAGCCAGGCTTCTGGGATGATCAGCAAGGCGCACAAGTAATCATTAATGAGGGTAATGGCTTAAAGGCAATTGTGAATGAATATAAAGATTTAGTGGAAACATATGAGAACTTAGATATGACGCTAGAGCTATTGCGAGAAGAGCCTGATGAAGAATTGCAGGAGGAGCTGGGCACAGAATTAGTAGAATTCCAGCAAAAAATGGGCGATTTTGAGCTGCAATTACTATTAAGTGGTCCATATGATCAAAACAATGCGATTTTAGAGTTGCACCCAGGAGCTGGTGGTACGGAATCTCAGGATTGGGGCTCAATGTTACTTCGTATGTACACACGTTGGGCAGAAAAACGTGGCTTTAAAGTCGAAACAGTTGATTATCTTCCAGGGGATGAAGCAGGTATTAAATCTGTAACATTGTCCATTAAGGGTCATAATGCTTACGGCTATTTGCAAGCAGAAAAAGGTGTCCATCGTTTAGTGCGTATTTCACCGTTTGACTCTTCTGGTCGTCGTCATACATCATTCGTTTCTTGTGATGTTATGCCTGAATTCGATGATAATATTGAAATTGATATTCGCACAGAGGATTTAAAAATTGATACGTATCGTGCAACAGGAGCAGGTGGTCAGCATATTAATACGACAGATTCAGCTGTTCGTATTACGCACATCCCGACTGGTACCGTCGTACAATGTCAGGCAGAACGTTCACAAATTAAAAACCGTGAAAAAGCAATGACGATGTTAAAAGGGAAACTCTATCAATTAGAGATCGATAAGCAGCAGGCACAGCTAGATGAAATCCGTGGTGAACAGAAGGAAATCGGCTGGGGCTCACAAATTCGTTCATATGTATTCCATCCATATTCAATGGTAAAGGATCATCGTACAAATGAAGAAACAGGTAATGTAGGAGCGGTGATGGATGGTGATGTAGATCCATTCATTAATGCATACTTACGTTCAAAAATAGGGTAATGAAAGCCCCCTCAGAGGCACAGTAAAATTGTGCTCCTGAGGGGATTTTTTGTTCTTCTAGATTAGCTATGATCGCCCGTCCTCTCAAAAAGGTGGATGATATGGATTGTCTTGACTAAGCTGCTTACGTTCATTCATGTAATGCTTATAAAGCATCGATGCATTGACAAATTGTTTGCTAATAGAAGCATATTGAATGGGTAGTTCAATTTGTTTATCATTTTTTAGTGTGACGATACAGCCCGTTTTACTCGGTACAATATTCGAAATGGCGTGTAGCCCGATCCAAATATTGTGGACAGAGTTTGGCGAATAAGTTGGTAGAAAAATACAAGGGTAACCATAATCATAAGCAACAACGATTGGAAGTTTATGTTGATTACCGAAGAAGCGTTTGGCGGAATGTTTTGCTGCCTCATAGGTTGTTCCGAGTGAAATGCAAGATTTTCGTAATATATGCAGTGGCTTCCGTGTGACGATGAGTTCATTATGCTTGTCGATTACCCGTGTGAAAATTTTAGAGTCGTACTGAATTGGTTGAAGTAAATAGGTGTTGAAAGACATTAAATATCCATTGACATAATTTGCTGGCATATATGTAGTGCCTCCTTTTCTATTTATTATTGAAGTGTAAAATACAAATTTGAATTCAGAAAATATAGATAAAAGGCAAAAGTGATTGATATTCCAAGCAATTGCTTAGAGAAATTGCTTGAAATTACTCGAGATTAATAGCAAATCGAAGTGATTTTCGGTTCTTAAGCATTGCTTTTTAAATTCAATTTTCATATAATTTAGAAAAGGATCGAGGTGAGATCGTTGGATAAATATTATTCGTATACAGATTTTCTAAAAGCCGTTGGTCAGTCAAAGAAAGTGGATGAGGCAGAGAAATTATTGAACGAGATTTATTTAGATTTATTTTTAAATCATATCCAGCGTATGCATCGTGAAGAGCAGCTCATGGTTCTGATAGATAGAGCACTCGATGAAAAAGATGAAAAGGCATTTCATCTATACGCAACCGAACTAAAAGTCTTACACGAAGTAGCAAGTGAATAATATGATGAGCCCGCTCTCCGTTTATTGGAGGGCGGGATTTTTTTTTGCTACTTTCTTTGGAAGATTGGTGATTTGGGGTGCCCTGAACTCGTCGGAACTTCATATGGCTTGAGTGGATATGGTGGCATTAAGCCGAGCCAGGACCTGAGCAGATATTTTTTGAAGTAATCGAAATCTTCCTAGGACCCGAGCGATTCTTGGTCGACCCCAATCAGATTTACGACCGCCCTGAGCGAATCTTCACCAAACCCGATCAGATTTACGACCGCCCCGAGCGAAACTTCGTCGAACCCGATCAAATTTATGGCTGACCCGAGCGAAACTTCGCCGACCCCGATCAGATTTACGGCTGACCCGAGCGAATCATCGCCAAACCGATCAGATCTATGGCTAAGCGGAGCGTATCTTCGTCGACCCCGATCAGATCTATGGCCAAGCCGATCGTATCTTCTGGTTACCTGATCAAATCTTCAATCAACCCGATCAGTTCTTCAGCCTACCCGAACATTTCACCTCCTTACCCAATCGAAACTCCCAGGACTCGAGCTCGACGAGGAGAGTCTATTATCAAACGATTGAAAATCTCCTCTAGGCTAATGCATTTCCATCCGTCCATCTCGATTAGCTAACATTTGGAAAGGGTAATCTATTAACAGGAACTCTATGTTTACAGACAGCAGTTAAGTCGCCGTAAGGAATATCACTTTTTTTGCTCTACAATTATCGAATGTATAAGTAAGCTTTCATTAAGCACTTCGGCCATATGTTCTACATTGTAGCAAAAGAATAAAAATTTACAAACATTCGTTCGTTAAATGTTCGAAATTTTAATACTGCTATGCTAAAATATATGTACAAATTGGTAGGAAAGGACGGGGACATGTGTGCAAACATTTGATTTACAAGCGCCATATACGCCTAATGGGGATCAGCCACAGGCAATTGCGGAATTAGTGGAGGGTGTACTTGCAGGTAAACGTCATCAAACATTGCTCGGTGCAACAGGAACAGGAAAAACGTTTACGATTTCTAATGTCATTAAAGAGGTAAAAAAACCGACACTTATTATGGCGCACAATAAAACATTAGCGGGTCAATTATATAGTGAGTTTAAAGAGTTCTTCCCTAATAATGCAGTTGAATACTTTGTCAGCTACTATGATTACTTTCAGCCAGAGGCCTATGTGCCACAGACGGATACTTATATCGAGAAAGATTCAAGCATTAATGATGAAATTGATAAGTTACGTCACTCTGCGACATCTTCATTATTTGAGCGTGAGGATGTCATTATTATTGCGTCCGTGTCCTGTATATATGGTTTAGGTTCTCCAGAAGAGTATCGCGAAATGGTCGTGTCAGTGCGTACCGGAATGGAAATTGAACGTAATCAATTGCTTCGAAAGCTAGTCGATGTACAGTATGAGCGTAATGATGTGAGTTTTACGCGTGGGACGTTTCGGGTACGTGGAGATGTAGTGGAAATATTACCAGCATCCCGTGATGAACATTGTATTCGTGTGGAGTTTTTCGGAGACGAGATAGATCGAATTCGCGAGGTAGATGCGTTAACGGGTGAAATTTTAGGGGATCGTGACCATGTCGCTATTTTCCCAGCATCCCACTTCGTTACACGAGAAGAAAAACTGCTAAAAGCCATTGAAAATATTGAAAAAGAGTTGGAGGAGCGCCTAGCTCTTTTACGTGCGGAGGATAAATTATTGGAGGCGCAGCGTTTAGAGCAGCGTACTCGCTATGATTTAGAAATGATGCGTGAAATGGGCTTCTGCTCAGGGATTGAAAACTACTCGCGTCATTTAACATTGCGTGAAGCGGGGGCAACTCCATATACGTTATTTGATTATTTCCCAGAGGATTTTTTACTTGTTGTCGATGAAAGTCATGTGACATTGCCACAGGTTCGAGGAATGTTTAATGGTGACCAAGCACGTAAAGGTGTGTTGGTAGAGCACGGCTTCCGTTTGCCATCAGCACTAGATAACCGTCCTTTACGCTTTGAGGAATATGAGAAACGTATTCATCAAGCCATTTATGTCTCGGCAACACCTGGCCCATATGAGCTTGAGCATACGCCGGAAATGGCGCAGCAAATTATTCGTCCAACTGGGCTGCTTGATCCACAAATTGACGTACGTCCTATTGAAGGACAAATTGATGACTTAATCGATGAAATTCAAGGACGTATTGCTTGTGATGAGCGGGTACTCGTGACAACATTGACGAAAAAAATGTCTGAGGATTTATCAGCTTATTTGAAAGAAATGGGCTTAAAAGTGGAATACTTGCATTCAGAGATTAAGACACTAGAGCGAATTGAAATTATTCGTGAGCTTCGCAAAGGTACTTATGATGTTCTAATTGGTATTAACCTATTGAGGGAAGGGCTAGATATTCCTGAGGTTTCTCTTGTCGCTATTTTAGATGCTGACAAGGAAGGGTTTTTACGTTCAGAGCGTTCACTCATTCAAACAATTGGACGTGCTGCACGTAATGCCAATGGTCATGTCATTATGTACGCAGATAATATGACGGACTCTATGAAAAAGGCGATTGAGGAAACGAAACGTCGTCGAACACTGCAAATGGCATATAACGAAGAACATGGCATTACACCGAAAACGATTGTTAAGAAGATTCCTGATGTTATTCGTGCGACACAGGTGGCAGAGGAAGAAGAGTCTTATGTAGCGAAGGCAACAAAAGGTAAGAAGCTGACGAAGGCGGAAAGAGAGCAGTTACTTGCTACGCTAGAAGTAGAAATGAAGGAAGCAGCAAAAGCGCTAGATTTCGAACGTGCTGCTGAGCTGCGCGATACAATATTTGAATTGAAGGTAGAAGGGTGAATGGCTTGTGAAAAATACTGAAATAGTCGTGCAGGGCGCGCGAGCACATAATTTAAAAAATATTAATGTCACAATTCCACGTGATCAACTAGTAGTGTTAACAGGTTTATCGGGCTCAGGGAAATCATCATTAGCGTTTGATACGATTTATGCTGAGGGACAACGTCGTTATGTAGAATCACTTTCAGCCTATGCCCGACAATTCCTTGGTCAAATGGACAAACCAGACGTCGATGCGATAGAGGGGTTATCTCCTGCTATTTCCATCGATCAAAAAACGACGAGCCGTAACCCACGTTCTACAGTTGGTACAGTAACGGAAATCTATGATTATTTACGTTTGCTATATGCGCGCATCGGTAAGCCTATTTGTCCGAATCATGGTATTGAAATTACTTCCCAGACGATTGAGCAAATGGTCGATCGTTTATTATCTTACCCAGAAAGAACGAAAATGCAGTTGCTTGCTCCAATGGTCTCAGGGCGCAAGGGAACGCACGTAAAGTTACTGGAGGATTTAAAAAAGCAAGGCTTTGTTCGAGTGCGGATCGATGGGGAACTACGTGATTTAGATGATGCGATTGATCTTGATAAAAACAAAAAGCATTCGATTGAAGTAGTCATTGATCGTGTTGTGATGAAGGAAGGTGTAGCGGCACGTCTTAGCGACTCCTTAGAGACAGCATTGCGTTTAGCTGATGGGCGTGTACTTGTCGATGTGATGGAACATGAGGAATTATTATTTAGTGAGCATCATGCCTGTCCATTATGTGGATTTTCTATTGGTGAGCTAGAGCCTCGTATGTTTTCATTTAACAGTCCATTCGGAGCTTGCCCAAGCTGTGATGGTTTAGGTTCAACACAAGAGGTAGATCTTGATTTGGTAGTACCGGATTGGGACCGTTCTTTATTAGAGCATGCTTTAGCACCGTGGGAACCAACTAGCTCACAATATTATCCACAGTTATTAAAGGCTGTTTGTGATCATTATGATATTCCGATGGATGTACCTGTAAAGGATCTTCCGAAAGAAAAGATGGATAAAATTTTATATGGTTCTGGTAAAGATAAAATCCACTTCCATTATGAAAATGAGTTTGGCAATGTGCGAGATCAAATGATTGAATTTGAAGGTGTTGTGCGTAATGTGGAGCGTCGTTTTAAGGAGACCACTTCTGATTACGTGCGCGAACAAATGGAAAAATATATGGCGCAGCAAGCATGTCCTTCTTGTAAAGGTTATCGCTTAAAGCCTGAAACATTAGCTGTAAAACTAGCAGATAAGCATATTGGTGAAGTCACTCAGTATTCGATTCAGGAAGCTGATACATTTTTCAACGAGCTGGATTTATCAGAAAAGGATATGCAAATTGCTCGACTAGTTTTACGTGAAATTGAAGAACGACTAGGCTTCCTCGTAAACGTAGGATTAGATTATTTAACATTAAGTCGAGCAGCAGGAACACTTTCAGGGGGAGAAGCTCAACGCATTCGCCTCGCTACACAGATTGGCTCGCGTTTAACAGGTGTCCTCTATATTTTAGACGAGCCATCAATCGGCTTACATCAACGCGATAATGACCGTCTCATAAGCACACTGCAAAATATGCGCGATATAGGCAATACGCTTATTGTTGTCGAGCACGATGAAGATACGATGCTGGCGGCGGATTATCTCATTGATGTTGGTCCTGGTGCAGGTGTGCATGGTGGTCAAATTGTAGCGGCAGGAACACCACAGGAAGTAATGGAAAATGAAAAGTCTTTGACGGGGCAATATTTAAGTGGTAAGAAGTTTATTCCACTGCCAATTGAGCGACGTAAACCGAATGGACGCAAATTATCGATTAAAGGTGCTAAGGAAAATAATCTTCAAAATGTGAAAGTTGATATACCACTTGGCTTATTCGTCGCAGTAACAGGGGTTTCTGGATCAGGTAAATCAACACTTATTAATGAAATTTTATATAAATCATTGGCTCAAAAGCTTAATCGTTCAAAGGTGAAGCCAGGCCAACATAAAGAAGTAACAGGGATGGAAGAGCTCGAAAAGGTTATTGATATTGACCAATCACCAATCGGTCGTACACCTCGCTCTAATCCTGCTACTTATACAGGTGTGTTTGATGATATTCGAGATGTTTTTGCAGCAACAAATGAGGCGAAGGTACGTGGCTATAAAAAAGGTCGCTTTAGCTTCAACGTTAAGGGAGGTCGCTGTGAGGCTTGTCGTGGTGACGGTATTATAAAAATTGAAATGCATTTCCTTCCAGATGTTTACGTGCCGTGTGAAGTCTGCCATGGGAAACGCTATAACCGTGAAACACTTGAAGTAAAATATAAAGATAAGAGCATTGCGGATATTTTAGATATGACGATTGAAAACGCAGTCGTATTCTTCGAAAATATTCCGAAAATCCAGCGTAAGCTACAAACCATTGTGGATGTTGGATTAGGCTATATGAAACTAGGGCAACCTGCAACAACATTATCTGGTGGTGAGGCACAGCGTGTGAAATTAGCCTCAGAATTACACCGTCGCTCAACAGGTAAATCATTCTATATTTTAGATGAGCCGACAACAGGATTACATGCAGATGATATTGCACGTTTACTTGTTGTTTTACAGCGTCTTGTAGAAAATGGCGATTCAGTACTAGTAATCGAACATAATTTAGATGTCATCAAGACAGCAGACTACATTATCGATTTAGGGCCAGAAGGTGGCGACAAAGGTGGTACCATTGTTGCGACAGGTACACCAGAAGAAGTCGTTGAAGTAAGCGGCTCTTATACAGGGAAATATTTAAAGCCCATATTGACAAGAGATCGTATGCGTATGGAAGCTGCATTAGCAAAGGCTTCTCAATAATAGTGGGGTTTTATCCCCACTGATTATTAGTTTTCGACACCGATAAATTACTGCGCGTAAAAAAAGTTCGCAAATTTCCTAAGAGAGATTTGCGAACTTTTTTACGTGCGCCCGGCATGCGGATGTCGATAAAAAGTAAAAGTTGGGTGATAAAACGTGGAAGTTGGTCGATAAAACTCAAAAGTTGGGTGATAAAACGTAAAAATGTTCCGATAAATTCAAAAGTTAGATGACATTATGTTAAAATGCTATGAAAATAAGCCTAAAAAAAGATATATGCCCAATTTTTTCATTTTTATGGTGAAACTTTTCACAAGATGATTCGTATAAATAGTATAACGAACTGAGGGAGGCTATTTAATTATGCAAAATGAACGTCAACGAATTTTAGAACTTGTGGAAAAAGGAACAATTACAGCGCAAGAGGCGATTACATTATTAGAAGCGTTAGAGCAACCTAGCAAGTCCACTCAAAATGTTATGAATGATGTCTCAAATGAGGGCCAGCATTCCTCGACAGAAAAAGAGTCAGTGTTTAAAGAAAGTCACAAAGATGAACAAACGAAAAAAGATGAAGATTTCACTAAGTATTTCCAAGAAGAGATGCGAGATTTCCGTAAAGATTTAACGCAAATTGGTTCACTCTTTATGGATATGATGAATACAGCAGTGAAAAAAGTAAAAGAGTTTGATGTTAACTCTCCGTTTGGTGATAAAGTTGAGTTTACACATACGGAAGAAGTGGCAGCTGAACATATAGATAATATATTTGCTGAATTACCGAATGGCAATTTTTCATTAGAATCTGCCGAGGGAGATAGCTTCCAAGTTATTTGCAAGGTGAAGGCACCACTTATTAATGACAGTGAAGAAGAAACGCGTGCTCATTTCCTAGAGCAATTCGTTGTAAAGGAAGATGAAGGTTCACTACGAATTTTAAGTCAACTAAAGCTTGTTCAAGTAAATGTTAAAGTACTTGTACCAAAGGAAAAATTAGAAAAACTATCTGTACGTTTAATGAACGGTAGTGTTACTTTACAAGATACGGATTTTGAGCAATTAAAAGTAAAGACGTTAAACGGTGTGATTAAAGGCTCTAAGTTTAATTTTGGAAAGGCAGAAGTTGATTCTTCTAATGGTTCGATTGAATTAACAAATGTCCGTGGTAAAGATTTAGAAGCTGAAACATTGAATGGTCGTGTATATTTAGATGGTGCATTGGATGAAGTTGAAGCAAAATCGGTCAATGGACATGTTGTTGTCACAACTTGCTCAACCAATTCATCAAAAATCAAGGCGCAAACAGTTGCAGGAGCTGTTGAATTGTATGTGCCACGTACAATATCGTTAAGCGGTAAAATAGTTACGAATTTTGGTAAAGTAGATATTGGTATTCAAGATGCTTCCAAAATCGAATCACAGGATCAATTCTTATCAAAAGTAGTACGTTTTGATAAAGAAGTAGAGAATGCCAATCGACTATTTATCGAAGGTGAATCTAAAACAGGTGCAGTTTTAGTACGTTATACAACAACTGACGAGCAGCATATTTAAGGAACAAAGCATTCGGGCTATGTAAAACAGCATAGCTTGAATGTTTTTTTACTTTCAACAGAAATCGACGCCTCTTCATTGAAGTCGATTTCTGTTTCTTTTATGTCGAGTTTTATGTCAATTTCGTTTTTGCAATGGCAATGAAAGAACGAAATAGAAAGAACTGACACGTAATGAAATGAAACTGTAATAAAAAAAAAGAAATAGAGTGCTATAATAGTAAATGAAATACCTCTTACATAGGTAAGAGATTTAGGTGGTTTAAATATGATAGAAATGAAAAATGTGACAAAGAAGTATCCAAATGGCGTTGTTGCGACAAATGGGATTTCCGTTAACATAAAGCAAGGTGAATTTGTCTATGTTGTAGGTCCAAGTGGTGCAGGTAAATCGACGTTCATTAAATTAATGTATCGCGAGGAAAAAGCTACTTCGGGAGAAATCACTGTTAATGGCATAGATTTAGCTACATTGAAAAATAATAAGGTGCCTTTTTTACGTCGACAACTTGGCGTTGTGTTCCAGGATTTCAAACTACTCCCTCGTTTGAATGTTTATGAGAACGTAGCATTTGCACTAGAGGTAATCGAGGAGGATCCTGTGGAAATTCGTCGCCGGGTAATGGAGGTTTTGGAGCTCGTGGGGCTGAAAAATAAGGCAAGAATGTTCCCTAATGAACTTTCAGGTGGCGAACAGCAGCGTGTTTCGATTGCGCGCTCTGTTGTCAATGTTCCGAAGGTCGTTATTGCAGATGAACCTACTGGAAATCTTGATCCTGAGACATCTTGGGAGATTATGAATTTATTTGAGGAAATTAATGCACGAGGTACAACTATTGTAATGGCAACGCATAACCGTGAAATTGTGAATACAATTCGTCGTCGGGTAATTGCAATTGAAGGCGGCATGATTGTCCGTGATGAGCACGGAGGTGATTATGGCTATGAAATTTAATACTCTAAAACGTCACTTCCGAGAAAGTATAAAGTCACTTGGTCGTAATAGTTGGATGACCATTGCCTCAGTGAGTGCAGTTACAGTTACATTAATATTAGTAGGCGTATTTGCGCTAATTATGATGAATTTAAATAAAGTAGCAACTGATTTAGAGAATGATGTTGAAATTAAAATTTTAATTGATGAAACAGCTGATAAAGCTGCTGAAAAAGCGCTCATGGAAAAAATAAAGAAATTGCCAGGTGTCGAAGAGATGAGTTATTCGACAAAGGAAAATGAGTTAACTAAATTAGTAAAAGATTTTGGGGACGATTTTAAATTATTTGAGCAAAGTAATCCATTACGTAATGTTATTTATGTGAAGGCTTCAGATCCTCAACAAACGGCTAAAGTCGCAAAGAAGATTGATGAATTTGAGTTTACATATGATGTTATGTATGGTGAAGGCAAAGTAGAAAAGCTTTTCAACTTCTTAAATACTAGCCGTAACGTAGGGGTAGTGCTCATTTTAGGCTTATTATTTACAGCAATTTTCTTAATTTCTAATACGATTCGAATTACGATTATTGCACGTGGTGATGAAATAGAAATTATGAAACTTGTAGGAGCAACGAATTCATTCGTGCGTATTCCATTCTTATTAGAAGGTATGTGGCTCGGGCTTTTAGGTTCTATTATTCCGATTGCGGTTGTCGCAACCCTTTACCACAATGTATATAAAATTATTGCGCCTCGACTAAAAGGTGAGCTTATTCAAGTACTTGATTTCTCACCACTTGTGTATCAAGTAAGTGCTCTGATATTACTAATTGGTGTACTAATCGGTGTTTGGGGAAGTTTCATGTCAGTACGTAAGTTTTTAAAAATCTAGTCTTTGAGGATATGGAACGAGTAAAGAAGCTTATTAAAAGCCTCGTGAAAAGTGCCGTCTAGAATGGAAACAACCTAATAGGTGATCAACCAAAATAATAGTCGAAAAGGAGTTCACTCGGTGAAAAGTATGGCGAAAAACTCAATGAAAACACTTACAGCAGCATCTGCACTATTTCTTTTTATCCAAACTCCATCAGCATATGCAACAAATTTATCGGATTTAAAAGATGAAAAAAAACAAATCGAATCAAAGAAAGATGGCTTAAATTCATCTATCAAAAATAAATCAAATGCCATTACTGTAAATGAAGAAAAGCAACAACAAATATTAGATCAAATTCAATCATTAAACGCTGAAATTGACAAAACTAATAGTAATATTAAAAATGTAATGGCAGAAATACATTCTACAAATGAAGAAATAAAAACTTTAGAAGGTTCTATAACGGAGCTTCTGCGCAAAATTGAAGAGCGAGATTTATTGTTAGAGGATCGTGCTCGTGCCATTCAGGCGAGTGGTACTGTTACCTATTTAGACGTACTGCTTAGTTCTAATAGCTTCGTAGATTTTATCGATCGATTCTCTGCTGTTAATTCATTAATGGAAGCGGACCGTCAAATTATCCATGATCAAAAAGAGGACAAGCAAAAATTAGAGGAACAAAAGCAAGTCTTAGAAAGCAAACGCAAAAAGCTTGAAGATAAAAAAGCTGAGCTTGATCGTTTAAAAGCATCATTGGATGGGCAGAAAACTCAGAAAAACAAATTAGTTGATCAGTTAGAAAAAGAACAAGAAAAACTAAAGTCAGAGAAAGTTTTACTTGAAAAAGAATACTCTGAGGCACTTGAAATTAGTGATGAATTACAACAAAAGATTATTGATGAGCAAAAACGATTAGCTGAAATTGCCCGTCAACAAGAAGAAAAACGCAAGGCAGCCGCAGCGGCCGCAGCCAAGTCTAAGGCATCTAATTCAGGTAATAGTGGTAATAGTGGTGGTGGGTCTTCAACAGTCCAGGCTCCACAATCGAATGGTACGTGGATTACGCCAACAAATGGTCGTTTTACATCGCCTTATGGCTGGCGTAATTTTGGCGGAGGTTCAGAATTCCACTATGGAGTCGATCTTGCAAATAATACAGGTACCCCAGTTTGGGCAGCTGCTGACGGTGTGGTTTCCTATGCTGCACCACTAAGCACGTATGGTAATGCTGTCATCATTACGCATTCTATCGACGGTCAAATTTATACGACAGTGTATGCACACTTAAATTCCTTCAACGTTAGTGTTGGTACAGAAGTAACAAAAGGTCAACAAATTGCAACGATGGGCAGTACAGGACGTGTAACAGGACCACACTTACACTTTGAAGTGCACAATGGCCCTTGGCAAGGACAAGCAGTCGGTAGTGTCAATCCATTAAAATATATTCCATTGTAAAAATATTGAAAGCTATACATTAGAATTCATCTAATGTATAGCTTTTTTAGTTTTCTATAACCATGCAATTTAAGATGAAAGTAAATGCCGCGACATGCCTTTCATAAAAGCTTGCTAGTCAAGGCCCCGATGTCAACAAATCGAGGAGGCTTTACAGCAAGTCGGCAGGATGTTGTTGAAGCTTTACATAAGTGCCTGAAGAAATAAAAGAGACTGGTAGATACCAACGAATCGACGGATGGAAGATGTGAAGAGACGGAAAGAAGAGATAAAGAGACGGATGGAGGCAGCAAAGCGACGGATAGGACGATTAAATCGACAGAAAGAACCTACGAATCGATGGAAAGAAGAAGAAAAGAGACGGATGGAACTATTAAGATGACGGATATTATAACATTAAGAAAGGGATCAGTCGGCAGAACGTTTTGGGAAGGCATTTCTATAGTGGTACCTTGAAATCAGCGTTGTTTTGGTAGATAATTGTAAAAGTTAATTAGAAATTATTTTCGGGCGCATTGGTTTTCTGTAGCGAAAGCAAAGCGACAGCTACAATTACGACAAGGCGAAATTGATATAAGTTGATTGGAGTGAGGTTGGGCGACTCCTTGGGATTAGCGTTCCAGACGAGAACCTGGAGCGAGCTTTGCGAGTGAAGTGGCTCATCGGAAGCCCCAGCTGGAACGGAAATCAACCACACGTTATGGTGATGAGCCAGTCATTTTCTAGTTGTGCCACATTTTATGTTAATATTAGAGTATATATACCTTCTGGGGTATTTCAATGAATTTGCTTATAAAAAGTATATTCTTTTCAAGTTTTAGGAAGATTTTTTGAACACAGTGTGAAATGACAGTTCACATAACGATTGTATGCTATGCTGAAATTATCTTTACTTGTGGAGGATTTATCAGGTGAATAATACAGAATGGTTCTCTATTCGGACACTAACATTACCAGCAACGGCTGTCGCTCTCCTTGTGGCATTTTTCATTGTATGGCTAGTTTTACGTGTACAATTTCCGAAAAAATGGTCGGGGGTATATGGAGACGCAGTTTTTACCTTTATTCTTGTTTGGAAATTTAGCATAATTGTCACTGATTTTAAAACTGTTATTGCTCAACCGTTTGCAATCCTTTATTTCAATGGTGGAACAATGGGTGTCATTTTAGGGGTAATGGCCGCATCACTTCAGATTTGGTGGAAGCGAAAAAAATTACAGTTTGATGCAACTGGAATCGTTGCCTGTAGCTGGGTAATTATTTTAACGCAGTCAATCTATCAATGGCTTGTGGTGTTACTAAATGATAATCCAATCAATAGCGAAGTAATTACTTTAATTGTGCTAAGTACATTAACAATCCTCATACTATGGAAAATGACGGTTATCAATCGTGCACTATTTTTATATACGATTGGGCTTATAAGTGTTGCCTTTTTTCAGCCGCATGGTTTATGGCAACCAGCAGTATGGGTGAGCGTCATATTACTTATACTAGGTATAGCAATATATGACTACTCAAAGAAATTTTCGCAAAGTATTTAATTATTGGGAGGTAAGGGATGAAAAAAAATATTGGGCTGCTTATCGTCGTGCTATTAGTAGTCGCGATGATTGGTACATATGTTAAACAGCAGATTGATAAGGACCGTGAAATTGAAACAGCTTCTCTTGGGAAAGCAGTGGATGAAGAAAAGATTGGCTTAAAAAAGGGAGATATACCACCGGATTTTACTTTAACAAGCTTGGATGGAAAAGATGTAACATTAAGTGAGCTTCGTGGAAAGAAAGTCGTGTTAAATTTCTGGGCAACATGGTGTCCACCGTGTAAGGCAGAAATGCCACATATGCAAAAGTATTATGAACAACATGCTAAAGAAGATAATGTGGAAATCATAGCTGTCAATTTAACATCGCAAGAACGTGATTTTTCAGCTGACGGAAAAATTGATACGGTCATGACATTTAGAGATAGCTTCGAACTAACATTTCCTATCCTTCTTGACCAAAAAAAAGAAGTTTCTCCACAATATAATGTTATGATGATTCCTACCACTTATTTTATTGATTCAAATGGATATATTCAACGTGCTATTAGCGGGCCGATGGATGCTAATATGTTAGAAAGCTATGTAGAAGAATTAGACTAAATAAAAAATAATAAATTCAAAGAATCTGCTCGTTTTTTCATTGAAACGAAGCAGATTTTTTATGTGAAAGTTTTATATAAAATATCCTTGATTCGAGAATGAACACCTGCGCTCAGGGGGAATATCCGTGCGAGCAAGGGAAATACCCGCGATAGGCGATGGAATATCCGCGCGATAGGCGAATATCCGCGATGGGCGATAGAATACCCGCGCGAGCAAGGGAAATACCCGCGAAAGACGATAGAATACCCGCACGAGCAAGGGAAATACCCGCGAAAGGCGATAGAATACCCGCGCGAGCAAGGGAAATACCCGCGAAAGACGATAGAATACCCGCGCGAGAAGGGGAAATACCCGCGATAGGCGATGGAATACCCGCGCGATAGGCAAATATCCGCGATAGGCGATGGAATACCCGCGCGAGAAAGGTGAATACCCGCGCGAGAAGGGTAAATACCCGCGATAGGCGATGGAATACCCGCGCGAGAGGCAAATATCCACGTTAGGCGATAGAATACCCGCGCGAGCAAGGTAAACACCCGCGAAAGGCGATGGAGTACCCGCGCGAGAGGCAAATATCCACGTTAGGCGATAGAATACCCGCGCGAGCAAGGAAAATACCCGCGGAAGACGATGGAATACCCGCGCGAGAGAGGCAAATACCCGCGAAGCCCGATAGAATCCCCGCCCGAAAGGTAAATACCCGCGATAGGCGATGGAATACCCGCGCGAGCAAGGAAAATACCCGCGAAAGACGATAGAATACCCGCACGAGCAAGGTAAATACCCGCGAAAGGCGATAGAATACCCGCGCGAGCAAGGTAAATACCCGCGAAAGGCGATAGAATACCCGCGCGAGCAAGGTAAATACCCGCGAAAGACGATAGAATACCCGCGCGAGAAGCAAATACCCGCGATAGGCGATAGAATACCCGCGCGAGCAAGGTGAATACCCGCGAAAGACGATGGAATACCCGCGCGAGCAAGGGAAATACCCGCGGAAGACGATAGAATCTCCGCCCGAAAGACAAATACCCGCGAAGCCCGCTAGAACATCCGCGCACGTAAGTGAAATACCCACAATTCACAAAAACCCACTCAACACTCATAGAATACTTGCAAAACAAAAAGCATAGTATTCAACAAATTATTTTGAAGCTGAATCTTGTATGTTTGAAAAATAAAAGTCATACAGTAAAAGAGACGGAGGAGGGAAGGTTTGCGCAAAATAATGGCTGGTGTCGGCGTACTTGCTAGTAGTTTATTGCTAGGTAGTGGATTTTATTTTGATTGGTTTAATTTAGGGGATAAAGAGAAGCCAGTCGTCACAGAGGTCGAATCAATCAATGAAGCGTTGACTTTAATTGAGAAAAAATCTGTATACAGTACGAAAAAAGATGCATTGGTGGAGGGGGCACTTCGGGGTATGGCAGATGCTATTAAGGACCCTTACAGTACCTATTATTCGAAAGATGAGGCAGAACAACACCGACAAATGTTAGCTGAAGAAAGAGTGGGCATTGGGATTGAGTTGACAGAAAATAATGGGAAATTTATTGTTGTGTCTCCTGTCCGTTCGTCTCCGGCAGAAAAAGCAGGAATGCGTTCTCTCGATGAAATTGTACAAGTTGATGGTGTTCGAGTAGATGGTAAACCGATGAGTGAATTAATGCATTTAATTCAAGGCGAAAAGGGGACAAAGGTGACGATTGTTGTCTATCGTCCAAGTGAAGATAAGCATATTAAAATGACAATGGAACGAGCAGCAATTTCCAATAAAACCGTATCAAGCGAAGTTGTGAATGTAGAAAATACACCTATAGGCTATGTAGAAATCTCACTTTTTGGTGAGAAAACGGCGAATGAATGGGTTGCTGAAACGAGTAAGTTACTCCGAAAGGATATCAAAGGGTTAGTAATCGATGTGCGAGATAATCCAGGTGGTTATTTACATAGCGTCGCAGCGCTGCTGAGCACTGTATTCGAGAATGGCAAAGTGTTTGCGTATATGCAAAATGCTGAAGGTGCTATGGAACCATTAAAAACAGAATCAAAGAGCTTTGATGAAAAATATTTGCAGATAATGAATAATATACCGATTGTTGTTTTGCAAAATCAAGGCAGTGCATCGGCTAGTGAAGTACTTAGTGGTGCTTTAAAAGGTTGGGGACGTGCCTCTATTGTTGGTGTCAAGAGCTTTGGGAAGGGAACGGTGCAGGAATCTTGGTCACTATCAAATGGCGGAGAGCTTAAACTGTCCACAAATAAATGGCTGACACCAAAACGCGAATGGATTCATGGTCAAGGTATTGAGGCTAATTTAGTTATTGAACAAAATGAATTAGTTGCTTTTCAAATGCATCCATTATCAGGGAAGTTTAAAATGGGCGATATGAGTGAAGAAATTGCTTATACGCAAAATGCTTTAAAAAAGCTAGGTTATAAAATTGCCCGTTTAGATGGTTATTTTGATGACACGACGGAGGAGGCTGTTAAGCTTTATCGCGAAGATAAGAAATTGAAACAAGTAGAAGATAAGATTTATATGGATACTACTTTCTTTAACAGCTTAAATGAAACATTGAAAAAATATAAAGAGGATCGTCAAAATGATTTACAGTTCCAAATGGCAACAAGCTTTTTAATGCATAATATTGAACAATAAATAAGTTAAAGCCTCTGGTGGATGTCACGGATTCGGACAGGAGTTCTATACGCAAGCACAAAGTCGAATCCTGACACTATTATATAGAGGCATAATTGAAATTTTATTCGCAACAACATCATTTAAAATCTACGACATCCGCTGAATGAAGATAAAAAAATAAGAATACTAGATTGTACTACGCAAGAGTGTAGTCGTTTGATACAATAAATTCATAGTATTCAAGACAGAAATGGCGGGTGTTCGTATGGTTAGTGATATATTAATAGAAATTGTAACATCGATTGGCCGCTTTTTACTCAACCCATTAATTTATATTGCCATTTTATTTGCGATTTTGTTGGGTTATAGTCGTGTAAAACAGGAGCGTAAATTTTTTAATAGACGTATTGTTTGGGGTTGGACAGAGCTAATTGGGCAATGGAAATATGGTTGGTTATATGCCCTCCTCATTTCACTAGTAAGTGTTGGTTTAGGTTTAACAGTGCCTAAAGCTTTTTTAATGATTTTAATCGCTATTTCTGCGTTGGCACTTTTATTGTTCTTCATTAATGCACTTTCACCTATTTATACGATGGGGCTTGCTACGCTAGCAATATGGTTGATGTATCAATACAATTGGACATTTTCTTGGTGGGAAATCTCTTTAGAAGGTGTAAATTTATTTGATGGTCCTATTGTAACGATTACGATTTTAGCGGGTTTATGTGTGATGGCTGAGGGCATGTTAATTCGTCAAACAGCAATGAAGGTAACAACACCGCGAGTTGAAAAAACGAAGCGAGGTATGCAGGCAATTGTCTATCGTTCAAGAAATGTATGGGTACTACCAATCTTCTTTGTAATACCAGGAGATATTATTCCAGCAGATTTGCCATATTGGCCACAATTTACAATAGGAGAGAGTACCTTTGCACTTGTACTATTCCCAATCGTTATAGGTTTTTCAAAGCTTACTAGAAAAGAATTACCGGCTTTGAAATTGCCTCAAATTGGCCGATCAGTGCTTATATTAGGACAGCTTATTTTAATAGGTGGACTGGCCGGATTTATAGAACCTTTCATCGGTTTGATAACGCTGGTAATAGGTGCAGTGATTCGTATTATTATTTCAATCTTCTATGCGATGCAAGATAAAACGGATATTTATGCAGTTGCTCCGAGCTCAAAGGGTGCTATTATAGCGGCTGTGCTTCCTGATTCCCCAGCTGAAAAAATGGGCTTACTTGCAGGGGAATGTATTCGTAAAGTAAATGGCCGTTCCATTTTTACTGAAAATGAATTATATGAAGCTTTGCAATTAAATGCAGCACATTGTCGTCTAGAGGTATTAGACTGTAACAATGAAATACGGTTAACACAGCATGTTATATATAGCAATGATCATTATCGTATAGGATTATTACTAGCTGAGCCGAGGGATTTCTAATGGATGATTTCGGGAAAATGATGTTAGCGTTATTTTTGCCAGCATTGCTCGTGTTATTGTTTTCAAGAATTACGTTTAATCGTTATGTTGCACTAATATTGGCAATTGCTCTTATTGCGGCATCTGTCTACGCAGGTTACACTACCACGCCTACTTTATATGTGATTGATGCATTTTCGTTAACAGTAGGCTTTTGGTTAGCAAGTAAAATGAAGAAAAATAAAGATACCGTTTAAAATATTATAAAAGGTCAGTCCAAAGTGATAGCTTTCTCACTTTTAGGACTGACCTTTTTACATGAAAAATCGTACAACTGCCATAATAATAACCCCAGCTACAACTGTAATAGATAAGCTTTTCGTGACAAGTGCAATAATTAGTGTTGGCACAAATGTAATAAATACGGGCCAATCGAGTGTAACGATATTTCCACTTTCTGTATCTAGTAAGTTTTCAATAACAAGAGCACTTAAAATGCAGACAGGGATAAAGCTTAACCATTTCATTACAACGTCTGGTAGTTTCACACTTCGTACGAATATAAAAGGGATAATTCTTGGTAACCAAGTTACAAGTGCACAGCCAATGATAAGCCAGACCATAGAAGCGGTTGTCGTCATTTATCTGTCACCACCCCTATTGTTGCTACAATAACTGTTGCAAGTAGAACAGCTACATGCGAAGGTACGATATAAGAAAGACCATACATAATAACGATCATATAGCCGATTAACATAAGATAATGCATTATTTTACTATTACCTACACTGCTAAGTTGAAGTACAAGAAGTGCCACAAACATAGCGATCAATGCGAAATCTAAGCCCCATTTTTCAGGGTTTGCCACCCATTGCCCCAAATATGCGCCAGCTACACAAGAAAGAATCCAAAATGAGTAAGCAGTGATATTTAGCCCATCCATCCATTTGCCATATAGCTTACCAGTTTGCATTTGTTTTGTAACAGCTACACCAAATGTTTCGTCCGTTAATAATGTGCCGAAACCAACATTTCTGAGCATGGAATAGTGTGTGAAATGAGGGGCTAATGTTAAACTCATTAATAAATGGCGTAGATTTACGACGAAAATGGTTACAATAATAGCGGAAGCAGGACTATCTGTTAAAAGAAGTGCACAAAAGATAAATTGTGCGGAGCCTGCATAGACGAGTATAGTTAAAAGTGCAATTTCGAGCACCGATAATCCAGAAGCGGAACCTACAACACCAAAAGCAAGTCCTATACTAATATAACCGAGTAAAGTGGGGACACAATCTTTAACGCCTTGTAAAAAGCTATCATCTGGCGTATTTGCTGTTTCATTCCGGAATTCTGTTGTACTTGCCATAAATAGGTCATCCTTTCTTGAAAATTTCGATGTATACTAATGATGGAATAGTTTGATATTTCTTAATGTTTATTAAAGTATACATATGTCTGATAAAATAAACAATAGAAATTGGTGAATGAAAATGGAACAAATGAGTCGAAATTTAGCATTTCAATTAAAGAAGATTCGACAGCAGCGTCATTTAAGTTTAGACGATGTAGCCAAAGCTACAGGAGTAAGTAAGGCGCAACTTGCACAAATTGAAAAGGGAGAGGCGAACCCTACAGTATCGACAATTTGGAAAATCGCTGCGGGTATGCGTACTTCATTTTCTAGCTTATTACAGCCGCCTACAGCACATTTCATGAAATATAGTAGTAAGAATGCGCCACATGTAGATGAAGATGATGGAAGGTATCGTGTATATTCTATTATTCCTTATAATCCAGAACGTGGCTGGGAACTTTATAAAGTTGAAATGGAGCCCGGTGCCTCTAGTAAGAGCGAAGCCCACACAGAAGGGGTAGAAGAAACTGTGACCGTTATCCAAGGACAAGCCACCATTTCTGCTGGGGATATGCATGAATTACTAGAAGAAGGGGATACACTAGTATTCTCAGGACATCAGCCACATGAATATAAAAATACTTCGGAAACGTTAACGATTTTACATTTAATTTTGCAGTATAAATAGAGGTGTCAATTTTGAGTGAATGGTTTACTGTAGAAAACATTGAGCATATTCGGGAACAATATCAAGCACTTGGCCCAATCATTGGTTTTTTATTACCTTTTATAGAGGCATTTTTGCCGTTTTTACCTTTGGTCGTGTTCGTTGTCGTCAATGCGAGTGCATATGGTTTATGGTTTGGTTTTTTATTATCTTGGCTAGGTTCTGTAGCTGGTTCATATGCAGTATTTTTGCTTGTCCGACATTTTGGCAAGCATCCAAAGCTTCGTTTTGTTACAGGCAGTAAAAAAGTAGAGAAGCTAATAAAATGGGTAGATATGAATGGCATTAGTCCACTATTCGTGTTACTATGTTTTCCTTTTACACCCTCAGTCATTGTAAACGTTGTAGCAGGCTTATCTCATATGCACAAAAAGTTTTATTTGATTGTGTTATTGGCAGGGAAGTTCGTCATGATTTTAGGAATGAGCGTGCTTGGTTATGATATAAAATCACTACTAACAAGCCCTATAAAACTGATTACTGCGGCAGTTGCGATTGTCGTGCTTTGGTGGGGTGGTAAGCTTTTAGAGAAGCGATTAAACGCGCGTGTGGAGCAAGATCTAAAACAAGCGCGAAAATTGACAAAAAATAGAGACAAACATGCAAGTTGAATAAGCACATTTAGCCCCTTGTATCATGTAGAATGAGAACAGGGGCTTTTTTCTTTGACTACTGGTAGGTAATGCTCAGGTAATATGGAGTAGTTCTCAGGTAGAACAGCAAAGTGATCAGGTCAATGCAAAAACCGCTCGGGTAGAACAGCAAAGTGATCAGGTCAATGCAAAAACTGCTCGGGTAGAACAGCAAAGTGATCAGGTCAATGCAAAAACCGCTCGGGTAGAACAATAAAGTGATCAGGTCAATGCGATAACCGCTCAGGTAGAGTCGTGAAGTGCTCGGGTATATCAATAACCGCTCAGGTTGGGAGCAAAGCGTTGGGGATATACGACTAGCATTTTTTATTAAATAGAATGTAACAGGAGGGGAAAAGTAAATGATATTGCGTATTGTATCAGGACGTTCAGGAACAGGTAAATCAACGTTTATTCATCATGAGATTGTCGAGCAACTAAAATCAGATCCGTTGGGTCATCCAATTTTTGTGATTGTTCCTGACCAAATGTCTTACTCAACGGAGTATGAGCTAACGAATAAACATGGCTTGCAAGGCTTAATCCGTGCGCAGGTCATGACATTTAAACGATTGGCATGGCTAGTGTTACAGGAAACGGGTGGGATTGCTCGGAAAGAAGTAAATGGCTATGGCTATCGAATGCTTATCCGCAAGCTTTTAGAGGAACAAAAAAGTGAATTTTCGTTATTTCGACAAGCAGCTGGGAAACGAGGCTTTATGGAGGAAATTGAAACGCTATTACGAGAGTTTAGTCGTTATAGCTTAAATAGTTCAGTGTTAGCTGAAGTGACAACCTCGTTGAAGGCTGTTGATGCGCCTAATACATTGCAAGCTAAAACGAATGATTTACAAGTCGTTTTACAAGCTTTGGAGGCACGACTTGGTACGACATATGTCGACAGTGAGGGGTATTATCCGATTTTAACGGAGCAATTGAAACACTCTGAGACGATGAAGCAGGCGACAATTTATATAGATGGTTTTACAGCATTTACTGTAAGAGAATTAGAGCTTGTAAAAGAGTTGTTAAAGGTGACGAAACAGGTAACGGTTGTTCTTCCCTTTGACCATATCGACGAAGTTTATGATGAGCAGTCTTTATTCCATGAGGCTGCATCTACGAACCAACGTTTACACGATATTGCAAATGAAGAGGGCATTGAAGTTGATGCACCATTGCACTTCTACAATACGCATCGTTTTCAATCCGAGGATTTACACCATATAGAAGCGCGATTTGCAGATATGGTGCCTCAAACGAAAGAAGCTTCAGGTGATGTCATCGTACTGGAGGCATCCAATCGTCGTGCAGAGATACATGCCATTGCCCGGGAAATAACAAAGCTGGCAAGAGAGAACGGTTATCGTTATCAGGATATAGTACTTCTTTATAGACAAGCAGAAGTCTATGATCCACTGATTACAACAATTTTCCAACAATATGAAATTCCTATTTTTACAAACTCGAAAAAGACGATGCTACATCACCCTTTAATTGAACTTAGTCGATCTGCTTTAGAGGTTATCACTTCTAACTGGAAATATGAACCGGTTTTTCGTAGTGTCAAAACGGATTTATTTTTCCCGTTACATGCTGAGCTAAATGTTTGGCGAGAGCGTGCGGATCGTTTAGAAAACTACTGTTTAGCACAGGGTGTCTATGGTGAGCGTTGGTTTGAAGAAGCTAGGTGGTTTTTCAAAAAGTATCGTGGTCTTGAATTCCATTCACGCGTGCAAACGGATGAAGAACGTGCTATGCAGGCAGAAATCGAGGCCGTTCGCGATGAAATTCGTTTGCCGCTAAAATTGTTACAGGACAAGCTAGAAATAGCGACAACAGGCAGAGATGTAGCGACAGCTTTATTTGAGTTGATTGAAAGATTACAAGTTTATGAAAAGCTTCAAGCGATAAAAGAACGTGAGCTTGATCGAGGTGATGCATTAGCTGCGAGTGAGCATGATCAGGCATGGAAAGAATGGATTGCCGTGCTCGATCAGTTTGTACACATGTTTGGTGAACAGGAGATGTCTGTAGAAGAAGCGGCTAAAATTTTAGATGAGGGCTTTGATACATTAGAATTTTCTCGTATTCCACCTACATTAGATGAGGTCATGGTAGCGACGGTTGATTTAGCTCGTTTATCGAATATAAAAGTCGCTTTCGTCTTAGGGATGAATGACGGAGTTTATCCAACTCGTATGGATTATGAGGGTTTGCTGTCAGATACAGAACGTGAATGGTTTAGTCAAATTGGTTATGAGCTTGCGCCGACATCTAAAAATCGTTTATTGCAGGAAAATTTCTTACTATACCGTGCTTTAACGACTCCATCTGATAAATTATATATGTCCTATCCAACGGCAGATGAAGAGGGCAAGGCGCTATTGTCTTCACTCTATATTAAGAAAATTATCGGCAATGATAAAACGGCTGGGCTTTTGAGTGGGATTAAGGTTGAGCGAGTTGTGATTGATCCAATTGAATTACTTGAAGAAAGTGCTTTATCGTATATACGTCATCCACGTACAGCCTTAGCACATTTAATGGTACAAAAACGCCAAGCTGAGCACAGCCGTGAGCTTGCGCCAGAGTGGCTTGCGTTACAAAAATTTTATAAGCAGGACCCTTATTGGGCACTTATTTTTGAACGAGTGCTACATCCAATTACTCATAAAAATGAGGCAGAGCCATTAGAAAACTACATTACACAGGAATTATATGGTCAAAAGCTAACATCTAGTGTGTCTCGTATTGAGAAATATTTCCGTTGTCCATTTTCGCATTTTACAACGTATGGTCTTCGTCTAGAAGAGCGGGAAGAGTACAGACTAGAAACATTTGCAATGGGCGATTTATTCCATGAGGCATTGAAATGGATTACGGAAGAGACACACCGTCTACAGCTATCGTGGATACGTTTAACGAAGCAGCAAATTAAACAATTAGCAAGACAAGCCGTTGAGCAAATTGTTCCGGTATTTTCGCATCAAATCTTACTGTCAAGCGCACGTTATCGCTACATTCAGCGCAAGCTTATTCGTATTGTCGAGCGAACAATGACGGCACTAACACAGCATTCGAATGTTTCTCACTTTAAGCCGATTGCTATTGAAGCATCGTTTGGACCAGGGCAACATGAACAGCTACCGCCGCTAGAAATTGATTTAACAGGTGGTAAGAAAATGTTTATGCGTGGTCGTATTGATAGGGTGGATAGTGCGTCTATTGATGATCGCTCCTATTTACGGATCGTCGATTATAAATCATCAGCTCGTGATTTAGATTTGAATGAGGTCTACTACGGGTTGTCCTTACAGGTGCTAACGTACTTAGATGTGGCGATGGAAAATTCCTCTTACTGGTTGTCAGGTGAAGCGGAGCCAGCCGGGGTTCTTTATGTACATGTCCACAATCCAATGCTAAAGCTTGATAAGGACTTAAGCGACAGCGAAATTGAGGAAGACCGTTTAAAACAATACAAAATGAAAGGTCTTTTATCAGAAAATGCGGAGTCCATTTTATCGATGGACGAGCAGTTAGAGGAATCGAGTGGGCATTCGAAAATCATTCCTGTCTATATGAAAAAAGATGGGACACCGTCAGAATCTCAGTCACGTATTGTACCTGTTAATGATATGAAAAACCTACAGCATTTTGTACGGCGCAAGCATCAAGAGGCTGGTAATGGAATTTTAGCAGGGGATACCTCAATAAGTCCTTATAAACTAAAAACAAAAACAGCATGTGACTACTGTCAATTTACAGCTGTTTGTCAATTTGACCCATCTGACGGTAAGCAAAGCTATCGTCAGTTACAGCAAGCGAAGCCGAATGATATCGTTGAGAAAATTCGGGAGGAGATGAAGTAAATTGGTACAAAAAATACCTGAAAAGCCGGCGGAAGTCACATGGACAGACGACCAGTGGAAGGCGATTTATGCAAGTGGTCAGGATACGCTTGTATCGGCAGCGGCGGGCTCTGGTAAAACGGCAGTACTAATTAATCGCATGATTGAGAAGGTAGTTGCAACAGAGAATCCTATTAATGTGGATGAGTTACTTGTTGTAACCTTTACAAATGCATCTGCTGCTGAAATGCGTCATCGTATGGCAGAGGCACTTGAAAAGGCTATTGCAGAAAATCCAACCTCCAATCATTTACGACGCCAATTAAGTCTTGTTAATAAAGCACAAATTTCAACACTGCATTCCTTCTGTTTAGCCATTGTCAAACAGTACGCCTATATGCTAGATATTGACCCAGGCTTTCGTATAGCAAATGAGGCAGAGGTTGCTTTGTTAAGGGACGATATATTAGCAGATGTACTAGAAAATGCTTACGATTCCGAAGATGATACACAGGTTCAAGCAATCTATCGTTTAGTTGATAGCTTTACATCGGATCGTGATGATCAGGCTATAGAAACATTAATAAGCAAGCTTTATGATACGTCCCGTGTTCATGCAGAGCCTAAAAAATGGCTTTGTAGTCTACCAGAGACATATGACTTAGCTGCAGACGTGACAATTGATGATTTAGAGTTGTCGAAATATGTGAAATTAACGGTCAAGCATAGTCTTGATGAGGCATTCGTTTTAATTTCTGAAATGCGTGCCATTACGTTACAGCCTGAGGGACCTGCACCATATGCTGAAACTGCAGAATTGGATTTTGCCATGATTCAGGAAGGAATTCGTATTAGTCGTGAAGGAACGTGGCAGGAACTCTTTGATTATTTTGCTACTGTGAAATGGTCAACTTTAAAGCGTGTATCAAAGGATGCTTTAGTGGATGTGGATCTACAGGAGCTTGCTAAGAAAAAGCGAGAGGCAGCTAAAAAAATTGTCAACAAACTTAAAGAGACCTTTTTTGTTCGGACTCCTGCACGACTACTGGAAGAGATTCGATTAATGGGTCCGACGATCGGAACATTAGTCGAATTGACGAATATTTTTAGTGAACAGTTCCGCATGGCCAAATTAGAACGAGGAATTATTGATTTCTCAGATTTAGAACATTTCGCCTTGCAAATTTTAACTGTAGAGGTCGAAGGTGAATTACAGCCTTCACCTGTTGCTCTAGATTTGAAGCAACATTTTAAAGAAGTGCTTGTGGACGAATACCAAGATAGTGCGACACGTTGCTAATTGAAAAGATTAGCCACTAACGAATGTTAGGAGAACTAAGAATCAGAAGAGTCGAATGAAGAGGTAACGCTCAGAAAGGCTCGCCTAATACTCCGAATAGCGTAGTTTTGTGCAATGAAGACTAGGTTATAAGCTCGGTGAAGTCAGCTGAATATCACCCTAATCGAAAGAAGGAAAGCGAGATAGAGGTATCTTGTGTGATAGATAGGCTGGGGCTCTAAAAGAGATCTATGGTTAGAATTTAGGTTAAACAACAATCTAATGACGAAATTCCGAATGTACGGCTCTAGAGGTATAGCCATTCGAAAGGGTGGTCCGTAACGCGCGGGTTAGTGAGGTGGAGTAAAAATTGTCTTTATGAAACACCTTATGATGTTATAGGCATCATCCAGCTAACAGGGCTAGAGGAATGACCTAAGGATTCTGTATGAACAGATATGGTTCTTGGAACGTGGGAAGCTGACTACGTGGAGAGATTGCACTCGATGAAACGGTACGAGGGAAAACGAATCTATCGTATAACCTTGTTTGAAGTTAGTGAAAGTGATGGCACAGTACCTAGGAAGCCGCGATAATAAGCGGTGGAGGGATAGCCATTAGTTAGTTAATTGAACACTTTATGTCATGATTTTCAGGTTCGAGTATTGCCAAATATCTTCAGAAGTTAACATTAACAGCGACTGAAATCAGTAATGTAAATAAGCTAAGAGCAAAAATCGGAAATGAAATAATGAGATATAGAGCAATTAACTGATGGAACGCCGTATGAGGGGAAACTCTCACGTACGGTGTGAATGGGGGGAAAAACTGGAGATCACTTCAAAGGCTTACCTATCCATATCGAATATGCTGCAAGAAACTATATTACAGCTTGTGAAAACAGGCGGTGAGCAGGACGGAAATCTTTTCATGGTCGGGGACGTAAAACAAAGCGTGTACCGGTTTCGTTTAGCAGAACCAAAGCTTTTTATGCGAAAATATAGTGAGTTTTTAGAGACCCCAGATTTAACGGGAATGCGTATCGATTTAAACGCTAACTTCCGTAGTCGGAAAGAAGTGTTGAACGCTACAAACTATGTATTTGCACAAATTATGGGAGAGCGTGTTGGAGAAATCCTTTATGATGAAAATGCTTCATTAAAGCCGGCAGCACCGTATGATGACAAAGAAGTCCCGGTGGAGCTAGTCGTTATGCATCCTTCTGAAGAAGAAGCGCTAGATGAAGAGACAGAAGATGTTGCAAGTGAAGCCTCTGATCTAGAGGAATTAAAAAAATCACAGTATGAGGCACGTTTTATCATTGAACGTATTCGGCAGATGATGGAGGATGGAACAACTGTATTTGATACAAAAACGAAGACAGAACGTCCTTTAAAATATAGCGATATTGTAATTTTAATGCGTTCAATGACATGGTCAACAGATTTAGTGGAGGAATTTAAGCTTGCGGGAATCCCTCTTTATGCGGAGTCCTCGAAAGGCTATTTCGATGCGCTTGAGGTCAAGATTATGCTAAATGTGCTAAAGGTTGTGGATAATCCATATCAGGATATCCCTTTAGCCTCTGTGCTACGTGCTCCATTTGTTGGCTTAACAGAAAATGAGCTAGCAAAAATACGGCTAGCAGAATCAAAAGCGCCGTTTTATGATGCATTAAGGCAATTTATTCGAAGTGATGGGCATGGTGTACAGTCTGACACTTTTGCGAAGCTTCAACGCTTTATGCTAGCTTTTGAAAACTGGCGGGATTTAGCAAGACGTGGTTCATTGTCAGATTTAATTTGGAAGATTTACTTAGACACGCATTATTACGAGATGGTTGGAGCTATGCCAAATGGTAAGCAGCGTCAGGCCAACTTACGCGTTTTGCATGATCGTGCTTTAATGTATGAGAAAACAGCCTTTCGTGGACTATTTCGTTTTTTGCGTTTTATTGATCGCATGCGTACGCGTGGAGATGATTTAGGAACAGCTAAATCGATTGGAGAAAAAGATGACGTCGTGCGTCTTGTAACGATTCACTCTTCAAAAGGATTAGAGTACCCTGTTGTCTTTGTGGCAGGGATGGGACGACCATTCAATAAAATGGATTTCCACAATCCATATTTATTCGATCAAGATTTTGGCCTTGCAGTGAAGGCGATTGATCCAGAAAACCGTATTACGTATACATCCCTACCATTTTTAGCTTTGAAGGAAAAAAAGGAGCTTGAAATGCGTGCTGAGGAAATGCGTGTATTATACGTAGCGATGACACGTGCAAAGGAGCGACTTATTTTAGTAGGGTCTGTGAAAAATTGGAGTAAAACGCTTGACAATTGGCAGGATGCGCAAAGTTTACCGACGGATGCCCCGCTTCAGGAGTATTTACGCGCTAGAGCTAATAGCTACTTTGATTGGCTTGGACCTGCAGTGGCAAGACATACAGATTTTGCAGCAATATCTAGTTCCTCTTATAAAGCACCTGAAGATGTATCACATTGGTGGGTACGTGCCATTGAAACGAGCCACTATATGTATGACATACAGGCGTTAGAGGATGAGGTGCAGCAATTGCTAGAAACGCCAGAAGACGAAGCATTGCTGTCGGAAATTACGACGCGCTTTCAAGCACAGTATCCGTTTCAACAATCAACACAAAAACGCTCAAAAACATCAGTTAGTGAAATTAAGCGTTTAGAAAATCTACAGCGGCAGGAGGAGCCTGAATATTATTTTTCACAACCTTCTAAGCAAAAAGTAACAACCATTGCGCCACGGCCAACCTTTTTACAGGACAAACAGCTAACAGGCGCAGAAATAGGAACAGCTGTCCACACAGTTATGCAGCACGTACCTCAAAATGGCTTTACGAGCGTACAGGAGGTTAAGGAGTTTGTCGCCGATTTAGTGGCAAGGCAGCTATTGACGGAGGCTGAGGGAAAGGTTGTTCCATGGAAAAAAATATATAATTTCTTTACAACAGATATTGGACAGCGCTTTAAAAAAGCAAAAACCATCCGTAGAGAGATGCCATTTACGATTAGTAGGGTCGATGAAGACGGCGATGCTCAAATTGTACAAGGGATTATTGATTGTTTATTTGAGGATGAATATGGTGAATGGATTTTGCTAGATTATAAGACTGATCGCATCCAATCACATTTTGCTGAGGAGCCAGCACTCTCGAAGGAACTATTAGGACGATATGGTGTGCAGCTCAGAGTTTATAGTGAGGCGATTGAATCTATTCTTCAAATTAAAGTGAGTGATAAAGTTCTATATTTATTCGATATTGAACGGACTTTACATGCATAAGTAAACGCAATGTGTAACGGGGCTATCTTTATTAATATTAGTAAGTATTGCAAGACCTTGCAGCTTACTACGCCCTGTTTCACTAAAGCGTTATCTTTATATAGCAAAAGCGAAGCGATAGTTGCTATTACGCCAAGGTGAAGTTGATTATATAGAGGAGGTTAGTTTGTGGAGTTAAAACCGACAATGTTGCAGGAACGCATTGCAACATTAGATATTTTACGTGGTATTAGCTTACTAGGTATTTTACTCGTTAATATGTATGCTTTTTATTTGCCAATGCCATATATTGATTTGGCATCATGGTTTACAAGACCGTCAGATATAGTGTGGCAGCAAAATTTAGATATTTATGTACAAAGTAGCTTTTATCCACTGTTTGCTATGTTATTTGGCTATGGACTTGCTATGCAATGGCAGAAAGCGCAAAGCCGTGAACAAAATTTTTATACGATAGGATTGCGAAGACTTTCTGTATTATTTGTATTTGGTTTTTTACATGCTGTGCTTATATGGTGGGGCGACATTTTGATGACGTATGCATTTTGTGGCATTTTTTTATTGCTATTACTACGTCTACATCCTATTTGGTTATTGTCAATCGGTATTATGATTAACAGTGTTTGGCAAGCTTTTATGTTATTTATTGTAGGACTTGTTAATTTTAATACACCGGTTGATGAGTATTTAGATATTACTTCAGTAGAGCAAGCGATAACTGCTTATGGAACGGGGAGTTGGCTAGATGCTTTTATGCAACGGTTAACCGATTTATCTGTTCAAGCGGGGATAGGCATGTGGTTTGCGGCATTATTTACAGTTTTGCCATATATGTTAATTGGTGCTGCAGCTTCTAAATGGCGTTTAGTGGAGCGAGCGAAGGAGTTCAAATGGTTATGGCTATCGTTAGCAATAGCTGGACTGGCAATTGGTATTTTTATCAAGAGCTTACCTATCATGTTTACTCGTACGTATTTCTTAGATTACTTGAAAGTATACATAGGTGGTCCAATTTTATCAGTTGGTTATATTGGGGTTATTGTATTGCTTTGCTTACTGCCAGTTGTACCAAAGTTACTCAGTCCTTTTGCAAAAATGGGGCGCATGTCGTTAACGATGTACATACTTCAATCGATCATTGGAACATGTTTATTTTATCAATTTGGATTTGGCTGGTATGGAAAAGTGAGTGTTGCAACAGGTGTGTTAATTGCGGTGAGTATTATTGTTGTACAAATGATTGTGGCGGAAATTTGGCTAGCGAAATGGAAACAGGGCCCGTTAGAGGCGTTGTGGAGAAAATTAACATATAAGACGAACACGAAAGCAGGTTAATGTTTTTTCAGTATAAGGTATTCGACTCTCGTACGGAAAGCGAGTAATCTGCGGTGGAAATCAGTCTTCATCTTCAATGTGATGGAAACATATAGTTAATAAACACGTCCTGTATTGTAAGGACAATTTATCGCGATTTGGCTCATTGGACGCTACCAGGAAAGCGCCCAGTTGGAACGAAAATCAACCACTTTTTATGGCGATTAGTCCGCGATTTAAAAGGAATAAAAATTATTGTCACAAAAGTAAGGCAATTTCTATAATATTGTTGTATTATGTAGAAAAAAGAAGGAGCTCTGAAAATCATGAAAATTTTATCGTTTAAATTAGGTGGACATGTAAGCTTTGGACCAAAAGTAAAAAAAGAAGAAGCGGTATGGGATGTACTCGCTATTCAAAATGAACTTCAAGTTCTCCCTTCTTTTTCAAGTTCAATTGTAGATGGCATTGCATTAGGCTTTGATTTTGTTGAACAGATTCGTAAATTAGTAGAAGCCGCTGAAAAATCAGATCGTGCTGAAAGCTTCAAACGTGAATTTACAGTTATCGAGTGGTTATCACCAATTCCACGTACACCAAAAAATATTATGTGTATTGGGAAAAACTATGATGAGCATGCAAAAGAAATGGGTGCAGAAGCAGCCCCAGCAGATTTAATGGTATTTACAAAATCCCCGACTGCTATTGCTGCTGATGGACAAACTATTTCTATCCATGCAGATCTTTCATCCAAAATGGATTATGAAGGCGAATTAGCCATTGTCATTGGTAAACGTGGTAAAAATATTCCGAAAAACCTAGCATTCGATTATGTATTTGGCTACACAATTGCCAATGATATAACAGCTCGTGATTTACAAGAAAAACATAAGCAATTCTTCTTAGGCAAAAGCTTAGAAGGAACTTGTCCACTTGGGCCATACCTTGTGACAAAGGATGAAATTCCTAATCCACAAGATTTAACAGTGGTCACAAAAGTGAATGATGAAGTACGTCAAAACGGCTCCACAAAAGATATGATGTTCTCTGTGGAATCATTAGTATCGATTTTATCTCAGCACGTAACATTAGAGCCAGGTGATGTTATTTTAACTGGTACTCCAGCAGGTGTTGGAAAAGGCATGAATCCTCCACAATTTTTAAAAGCGGGAGATACTGTGAAAGTATCCATTCAAGGCATCGGTACATTAGTGAATCATTTTGAATAATTTCTTCAAATCCGCGTGAGTCAACACGAGGGCACTGAAAAGTAGAAATACATTTTCTTAAATTATTAATCTGACTTTTGTTGGATTTATAAACTCAAAAAGTCGATTTGTATCACAATTTTTGTGGCAAATCGACTTTTTTCAATGCCATTAGTCAATACTCTGCGGATTTTTAAGTTTATTCTGTGAACACTATTGTAATGTTTGAAACCCTTTCCAACACATGGTAGGATAGAGTTTGATAGAAAAAGAATATGAGGTGGGACAATAATGAGTTTTTTAACTAGCCAAACGCATTTGCATATTACTACTTGGGTAGTTGCTATCGTAATCTTTTTGATTGCAGGATTAATGAGCAAGAATTCAAAAGGCTTACATATGGCATTACGTTTATTCTACGTTTTAATAATCATCACTGGTGGAGCACTCTTTATTACTGGCATGGATTATGGTGAAGGTATGCTATACGGCTTTAAATTCATAGGCGGTATTTTAGTCATTGGTATGATGGAAATGGTATTAGTACGTAAAGAGAAAAATAAACCAACAGGCATGTTTTGGATTTTATTTGCAGTATTCTTACTGATTACAATGTTCCTAGGTTTCAAACTGCCAATGGGGCAAACTTTCTTTGCATAATTGCTCGTAAAGGTCGTGAAGATTTCGCTTCACGGCTTTTATTTTTTGTAAGGTGGAGAATGCTCGGGTATGTCAGAAAAGTGATCGGGTAAGTCGAAAAACCGCTCGGGTAGGGTGGAAAAGTGATCGGGTAAGTCGAAGAACCGCTCAGGTAGGGTAGAAAAGTGATCGGGTAAGCCGAAGAACCGCTCAGGTAGGATGGAAAACTGATCGGGTAGAGTGAAAAAACGCTCGGGTAGGCGTGAAAACTGCTCAGGTAAGGTGAAAATTCGCTCGGGTAGACCGAAAAAACGCTCAGCTAGCCGAAAATTTACTCATGCAAAGCACACGACTGCTCAGGCACTCAGTTCAACTGCTCCACTGCTCCACTTCACCAATGAATAGTATCTAGGAGAAGTTGACACCTTTTTGTCGTAATTCATTTTGCATTTTCAGAAAATATTTTGAAATGATAGCGATGTGACTGTTTTATTTGGTAAAATGACGAAGGATTGGTTTGAAAGAGAGGGAATAAAAGTGAAATTCAAGAAGTGGATAAGTGCGACAGCTGCATCGCTTTTACTAGCAACTTCTTTAGTGAGTGCTGTACCAGTTGCACATGCTGATGAAGTGTCAACAAGAACTATTGCAGAAGAAAGCATCTATGATTTACTCGTTGACCGTTTCTTTAATGCTTCGGGCACTAACGATTTTGATACAAATACGCAAGACCCTACGAAATTTGCAGGAGGCGATTTTGAAGGTCTAAAAGATAAACTGAAATTTATCGGAGAGATGGGCTTTACAATCGTTTCCATTGGACCGGTTTTTGCCACTGAGAAATATGATGGTTCGATGCCAACGAGCTACTCTACAATCGAGCGTCATTTTGGGACAAGTAAGGAGTTTAAAAGTGTTGTTAAGGCATATAAAGAAAAAAATATGTCGATCATGGTGGATTTTCCACTTAACAATGTAAGTCCGAATCATGAGTGGGCAAAGGATCCAGCGAAAAAGGACTGGATTGCATCAACAAAAAATGGACAAGTACAGTGGGACTTGAAAAACAAAGATGTACAAGATGCGCTTATTAAATCAGCAACAGACTTTGTCTCTACATATGATATTGGTGGGGTTCGTTTAACAAATATTGCGGATGCCGATACAGAGTTTATTAATGCAATGATTGCTGCATTAAAGGATACGAAAAAGTCACTCTATGTCATTTCTAATGAAGAAAGTAATGCCGATTTTGATGCAAGTTTCTCACCAGCAACAGCTGATATTTACCGTAATATATTTAAAAATGTTGATATGGATTCTTCTAAGTTGATGGAGCCTTTTACAGGTGAGAAACCAACTCAGATTATGATTGATTCGCTAGAAACGCATCGTTTTACATTTGATTCTGCAACTGAAAATATGTTCCCGCCAACACGTATAAAAATGGCGATGGGTGCATTATTTATGATGCCAGGAATTCCAGTTGTACAATATGGTACAGAAATTGCGATGAACGGTGAAACAAAGCCGGATACGCATCAAAGCTTTAACTTTAAAACAGATGAAGAATTAATCGACTATATTAAAAATGTCCAATCTTTACGTAATCAATCTGCTACATTACGCAAAGGTGATTTTGAAGTTCTCAAAAATGAAGACGGCCTACTTGTATTTACACGTACATCCGATGAAGAGAAATGGGTCATCATGGTTAACAATACTAGTAAAACACAACGCTTTGATTTAACACCAGCTCAGGTTGGTGAAGGAAAAATGCTAAATGGTATTTTAAATGAAGAAAAAGTTCGTATTAATGAAAAAGACGTTTATCCAGTTATTTTAAATCGCGAAATGGTAGAGGTTTATCAAGTTAAGAAAGATGATGGTTTCAATATTCCGTATATGGTCGCTCTAGGATTAGTATGGGTAATATTCATAGGATTTGTAGTTGTTATTATGAAACGAGGTAAAGTACGACGTCAGGAGCAAGATGCTCAATAATAATATGAAAACCCCCTCTGCACTTTTATTATTTAAGTGTGAAGGGGGTTTTTGTTAAGCTTGATAGCTTTTATTCGTAAAGAAGATGGCAATTGTACCTGGTCCAACATGGGAGCCGATCGCTGAACCAATCATTGTTACTTGGATGGCTTTTGGAGAAAATCTTTCTTGGATAGAAGCCTTTACATCGTTGGCAAAGTCTATATCATCACTATGGCTAATGCCAACTACTTTTTCAGAGAAGTTCCCGCCACGTTCCTGCATTAAATCTAACATGCGAGTGAGGGCTTTTTTGCGTCCGCGTGATTTTTCGAGGGGCACAAGCTTACCGTCCTCTACATTTAAAATAGGTTTAATGCTTAGAAGCCCTCCAAGAAATGCGCTTGCCTTTGATACACGTCCACCTTTAGCGAGGTAATCTAAATCCTCAACTGTGAATATGTGTTCCATTTGTGAGGCAAGGGCAGTGATTTTTGCTTCAATTTCCTTCAATGAAGCACCTGTATTTCGAAGTCGGACTGCTTCCTCGACTACTTGGCCAAAACCTAATGAAGCACATTTAGAATCGATGATCGCTAATTTTAATGATGGATATTGCTCTTGTACTTGATTGCGAACCATGACTGCAGTATTATAGGTGCCTGATAATTCAGATGAAATGGCAATATAGATGCCTTCCTCTTCATTTTTTGCTAGATTTTCAAAATGCTTGAGAAAAAGCTCTGGTGACACTTGGGATGTTTTTGGGCGATCACCTTGACGAATAGCATCGTAAATTTCTATGGAATCAATCGAAATGACATCATCATATTCTTTATTGTTCAATAGCACTCTTAGTGGAAGAAGTTCAATATTGTTTTCTTCGAAGTAAGATTTCGATAAATCACATCCACTATCAGTAAAAATCTTCATCATTTGTCCCCCTAATTTAACATTCTTTTAACTCTATATGAAAAGTTTTTAAATACGTATACATAGCAGGCAAACAAGTGTCGAGATTTCTCGTCACCTATGCTTCTCTAAATTAATTTCTAGTATTATAGATAAATAATCATATCGAGTTTTAGTATCGTTCAGGATTGATTGAGAGAACTTTATTCAGTAAGTACTCATTCGTGTTAAATGGTACTTCTGAATAAAGTTAAATCATAAAAATGGGAATATTAATTTGAACTTACTATTTAATTATGTTAATTTCAAGCGTTCAATGAGTATTTTAGCGATACCATCGTCATTATTGGTTGTGGTAATTTCATTGGCAATATTTTTTAAAGTAGGAATGCCATTTCCCATTGCAACACCAAGTCCTGCATATTCAATCATTTCTAAATCATTATCTTCATCACCGAATGCGATAATACGCTCTCGTGGGATACCTAAATCCTTTGCTACATGAGCGATTCCCACTGCTTTATTTAAGCCACGGCGAACAATCTCAATAATATGAAATGGTGCACCCCAGCGACGATGTTCAATGACCTCTGCATGAACAGCATGTAAATGATCACGAATAACCATTGAATTCATATCATTAGCTTGAATCAGTAAACTAGTTGGGTTGTCTAGTAAATGAGTATATAGATCCCCATGAGTAATTTTGGGATTCCCCATATTAAAAATATTTAATATCCGTTCATCCTCTGTATGCACGTAAATATCGTCCTTAACTTCCGCAATAATATTTTCGTACTCATAGCTATTAATGGAATCGACGACATCATGCACAACACTTAAATCTATTGGTGTGTGCATATGGTGCCAAGAAGCATTTTTTGGGTGATGCACATATGCTCCATTGAAATTTACAATGGGTGTTTTCAGGTCAAGCTCCTTGTAGTAAATATCACTCGCACGATAAGGGCGGCCTGTAGCAATCATCACTTGATGACCTTGTTCCTTTGCCTGCAATAATGTATTTTTAGTTTTTGTGGAAATTTGTTGTTGGTCTGTTAATAACGTACCATCTAAGTCTAAAACGATTAAATGTGGTTTCATAGCTCATTGCCCCTTTCCTATAGTTTGAATAGTATCTCTTTGTCATCCGTTCGTCAAAATTTTGTCACATTGGAAAAAGTTTGCTAACATAAAGATGAGACAGTAATAGGGAGTGACAAAGATGATTGTTGAGAAAGAAACGTGGGGAAATATTCCTTTATTACATATACATACTGAAAATATGAATGAAGAAACCCCGGTAGTAATTTTCATACATGGCTTTATGAGTGCAAAAGAACATAACTTACATTATGCATATCAATTAGTAGATAAAGGGGTGCGTGTCCTATTACCAGATGCAAAATTACATGGTGACCGTAGTGAAGGTCTAACTGAGATGCAATTGAGCTTACAGTTTTGGGATATTGTTTTAAATTCTATTCATGAAGTTGAACAATTATATAATGAATTAAAGAATAAACAATTATTAGTGAATGATAAAATTGGCATCGCTGGTACATCGATGGGTGGAATAGTGACGTCAGGCTGCTTAAAGCTTTATGATTGGATTAAAACAGCTGCAGTATGTATGGGTGCGCCAGGTTTTATTAAATTAGGTGAATATCAATTACAACAGTTCACTAATAACGGTGTTAATTGGCCAATGTCCGAAGAACAGGTACAGCAAACAAATGAACTGCTAGCTAAATATGATATTAGTCTAACACCAGAAAAATTTGCAGGACGACCTGTACTATTTTGGCATGGGGAATTAGATAAAACTGTACCTTTCAAAGATACGTATAAGTTTTATTTAACTTTATGCCAATACTATGAAACAAATCCGGAAGACTTAAAATTTTTGGCAAATAAAAAAGCAGGCCACGCAGTATCACGAGACGGTATGTTAGCAGCAACTGAATGGCTTGCACAGCATTTGGCATAATAAGATGCATCTGCTATGATTAAGTTAACACTGTGATGGAAGGAGAAATACAGATGGATCAAGATATGAAAGACAGCATGTTCGGTGCATTAGAAAATGTAATTGACCCTGAGCTTGGTATTGATATCGTCAACTTAGGTTTAGTATATGATGTAGATTTAGATGAAGAAGGTGTAGCAACGGTTACAATGACGCTAACATCTATGGGCTGCCCAATGGGACCTGTTATTGTTGATCAAGTGAATACAGCATTAGGTGAGCTTCCGGAGGTAAAAAGTACAAATGTTAATATTGTATGGAATCCACCGTGGTCAAAAGATAGAATGTCTCGCTACGCAAAAATGGCATTAGGTGTACGATAAGTCCGCTTAGAGCACATGAAAGAGGCTGGGACAAAACTGGTCAAAACCTTAAAAAGCGTGAGAAATCAATTGTAGAAACGTTGATTTCTCGCGCTTTTCTGATGTTATCGGCGGTTTTCTTGATGATATCAGCGGTTGTAGGCATTTTATCAGCGGTTTTCTCGAATTTATCAGCGATTGTCGGCGTTTTATCAGCGGTATCACGAAGTTATCAGCGATTGTAGGGGTTTTATCAGCGATATCACGAAATTATCAGCGATATCACGAAGTTAACCTCAATTGTCAGCATTTTATCAGCGATTTTCTCGAAGTTATCAGCGATATCACGAAGTTATCAGCGATTGTAGGCATTTTATCAACGATCGGTATTTTGGAGCATCGAGCCGCTACGCTTTCGCACATGAAAAACATTGTTGCCGCTACCACTACGCTTTCGCCCAGAAACACATCTTGTTGCTGTCGCTACGTTAGCACTACGCTTTCGCCCAGAAACCCCATTGTTGCTACCGCTACGCTTTCGCACAGAAACACATCTTGCTGAAGTTTCGTTTTATCACAATAAATTAGAGTGACATGTCAGAAGATATATACTTAGTGAAGCGGCTCATCGAACGCCCCCAGGAAGCTCTGCTCTGCGCGAAAGCGAGGCGTCAGCTACAAAGCGCCCAGCCGGAACGGAAATCAACCCCTCATTTTGCCAATGAGCCATGCTTTAACGGCATAGTTTTTCTAAAACATAAAATCCCCGCTTATAACGGTAAGCGGGGATTAGCGTATTAATCGATACGACATATTTGTAACGGACAATTCTCACAGGCGATTTCATCCTTTAAAAATTGTAAATCGTGAATGGTTATATAACTCTTTTCGAAGGAAATAATATTGTGTTTCTTTAAATCATTAAGCATGCGATTGATCATTTCTCTACTCGTCGCACATAAATTAGCAAATTCAGTATTTGTTAATGGGAAATCAATAAAAACGTTGCCATTTTCTAAAGGCTTACCATAAGTGTTCGTAAGACGGATGAGCGTTGAAAATAAAGCGCCTTTTTTACCGTTTAAAACTAGATCACGCAAACGACTTTGATGCTTTAAATTTTCTGTTTGCAACCACTTCATATATTCCACCATTAAATTAGGTTGTTCTACTAATAAAAGTTCCAATGATTTAAGGCTTAGAACATATAAACTAGAGGGTTCTAATACTTTAGCAGTCATGGAATGATACGTAAAGTTACAAAATAATGAGCCTTCACCAATCATACTATCTGGACCACAAATTCGAATTGTTAGTTCCTTCCCGTTCTCAGTTTCCTGACTAATCGAGATAGCTCCTGTTTTTATATAGTATATTTCTTTCGCACGTTCGCCTTCTAAAAAAATTTTACTATCCTTATTCACTTTAATAAAAACACCGTGCTTTTGAAAAAGATCGTGAAATTGCTCTTGCATATTATCCATTAAAACCATATGTCCAACACATCTCTTTCTTTTTGTAATAAGTGGCTGTTTATTACAAAAGGATGGTGAATAATTTCGATACTAAATCTAAGAAACATGCTTTTATTATAGCGTAACTTTTCAGGTAGAAGTGAAGGAATTTTAGAGCTTATTCTTTGCTAAGGTTTGTCGTTTGTTGTAAAATAAAGTTAGTCAGAAAAGGTCAAACATTTTTCATTAAACAGAATGGCAAACGGGATTCCGCTAACATTATTCAAAAGGAGTGCTAAATATGCAATTTCAACAAACAGATAATAAAAAACCATTGGAGCAATTTGGACGTAATTTGATTGAAGAAGTGAAAAACGGCAAAATGGACCCGGTTATCGGTCGTGACGAAGAAATTCGTAATGTTATTCGTATTTTAACGCGTAAAACGAAAAATAACCCTGTCTTAATAGGTGAGCCAGGTGTTGGTAAAACAGCAATCGTAGAAGGGTTAGCTCAACGTATTGTCAAAGGTGATGTACCTGAGGGATTAAAAGATTGCGTATTGTACGAGCTTGATATGAGTGCTTTAATAGCGGGTGCTAGTTATCGAGGTCAATTTGAAGAACGCTTAAAAGGTGTACTTAAAGAAGTGAAGGAATCTGAAGGGCGTATCATTTTATTTATTGATGAAATTCATACAATAGTTGGTGCAGGTAAAACGGATGGGGCAATGGATGCTGGGAATATGTTAAAGCCAATGCTTGCACGAGGAGAGTTACATTGTATCGGTGCTACAACATTAGATGAATACCGTATGTATATTGAAAAAGACCCTGCTTTAGAGCGTCGTTTTCAACAAGTACTTGTACGTGAACCATCTATTGAAGATACAGTTTCCATTTTACGTGGCTTAAAAGAGCGCTTTGAGTTACATCATGCGGTACGTATTCATGACCGAGCAATTGTAGCGGCAGCAGAGCTTTCGAATCGCTATATTACAGAGCGCTTCTTGCCGGATAAAGCCATTGATTTAATAGATGAAGCATGTGCAATGATTCGAACAGAAATTGATTCCATGCCACAGGAATTGGATGCAGTAAAGCGCCGTATTATGCAGCTTGAAATTGAGGAACAAGCACTGCGTAAGGAAAAGGACGAGGCAAGTAAAAAGCGTCTAGAGCAACTACGTGAGGAATTAACAAAGCTAAAAGAATCCTCTGAGGGCATGCTTAAACAATGGGAAACTGAAAAAGCAGCGTTACATGCCATTCAGAAAAAACGTGAAACGCTTGATAAATACCGCCATGACTTAGATGAAGCAGAAAGTAAATATGATTTAAATAAAGCAGCTGAACTACGTCATGGGAAAATGCCTACACTTGAAAAGGAAATTCAAGAGATGGAAAAACAATTAGAGAATGGTACGGAATCACGTATTTTACGCGAAGAGGTAACAGCTGATGAAATCGCGTCTATTGTTTCACGATGGACAGGAATACCGGTGACAAAATTAGTAGAAGGTGAGCGCGAAAAATTATTGCGTTTAAAAGATACATTACATGAACGTGTTATCGGTCAGGACAATGCCGTACAGCTTGTCACAGAAGCGGTATGGCGTGCGCGGGCTGGTATCAAAGATCCACATCGACCAATTGGTAGCTTTTTATTCTTAGGACCAACTGGTGTTGGTAAAACAGAGCTTGCGAAGGCACTAGCTGCACAGCTGTTTGATTCTGAGGATCATTTTATTCGTATTGATATGAGTGAATATATGGAGAAACATAGCGTATCACGTCTTGTAGGGGCGCCTCCAGGTTATATTGGCTATGAGGAAGGTGGACAATTAACAGAAGCTGTTCGCCGTAATCCATATTCAGTTGTATTACTAGATGAAATTGAAAAGGCGCACCCAGATGTCGCGAATATTTTACTGCAAATTTTAGATGATGGACGCATTACTGATAGTCAAGGTCGTATGGTCAACTTTACGAACACAGTAGTCATTTTAACTTCTAACATTGGTTCAAACTATTTGATGGAAGCAAAAGAGGACGATGGAGCAGTTGAGGATTTAGTGATGGCTGCACTGCGACAGCACTTTAAACCAGAGTTGTTAAATCGTATGGACGACATTATTATGTTCCACGCACTATCTGATAAGCACTTTACAGCGATTGCTTGGAAATATGTCGAACAGCTTGTCAAACGAGTTGCAGAGCAAGATATTACTTTACAAGTAGAACAAGATGTAATTGATTGGGTTGTAGAACAAGGTGCGGATGCTCAGTTTGGCGCAAGACCACTAAAACGCTTCGTGCAGCGTTATATTGAAACGGCAGTTGCAAAAGAATTGCTACGTGGTGAAGTATTACCGGGAGAAACATTGCACATTAGAATACACGATGGCCAATGTATTGTTGAAAAATAACATGAAAAAACCTGTTTCGCACGATGTGGAACAGGTCTTTCTTGTTTAAATTAATGATGGTCTGCAGCTTCTGGAGTTGGCTCGTTTGGAATAATTGCACCAATAACGAAAATAAGAATTGAGAATACAACTGATACGATTGCACCCGTTTGGAATTCAAATGGTACGCCAAGTACAGAGCTTACTACGTAGTTTAACATTGAAACTAGTAGGAATGACCATATGAACGTTACGATATATTGCATTAATTTCACCTCAACCGAACTTTTTATCATAAAGTTTTACTACATATTCATTATCATATCATAACATAAATCGAAAAAAAAAGAACCTTTTCCGTGAAACATGGCGAATTTGTCACAACGATAACCTTACTACTTTTTTAATTTAATGCAATTCGAAACCGTAGCAAATACTGAAGGCAGGAGAGTGTCGTAGCCGCTCGATACGTGGTCGAGAAGAATAGGGCAAAAAGCATTAATTTTATTTCGGCTTGCACCTGTTCTTCATTATGAGTTTGAAGAGTTATTTTAGATAATTGTGGTTTTTTATTATGTCTTAAGCGATGGTTTTAAAATCTTCAACGAAACTTTTTACTTTCAACTCCGTAGAAAATATTGGAAATATAATAAGCGTTATAAGGGGAAAGAGAATGAGAGATTTTTTAAAAGAAATTATTAAAGAAGTTAAAAGGCAACTAACAACCGAACAACCATCAATTGAGAACATTTTAGACGGTAAACTATTCGATTGGTTCATACCTATTTTCGATTTCCTTCTGTTCCCGGAAGTGTATCTTTTCTTAGCTTCTACATTAATGTGGAAAATGATTTTTTCATTATTGTTGGTAGGTATGATTATTATCTTTGTTTTATTGATTGAAAAAGTGATAGAGAAAAAGACTAGTAAAGAAAAGGTTGAAGTATTGGATAAAAAATTAGCATGGTTCATACTCGCTCCAATTTTATTCTACGGAGTAAAAGGATTAGCATATGGTTATCTATTATTCAAACCAATGGTGTAGTCTAAGCTATCTCAATACGAGCTGGTGCATAGTGAACTAGAGCTTTTCAAAAGCGAAATTAGCTTGATGGGTATTTAAGGGATCTTCTGTGAGCTGGTCATTAAATATGAAACCTTTTTACGTACCATTCGTATTATAACTATACAATTCGAATTGATAGAACCGAAAAAAGGGAGAAATGAAGTTTTGAACCATTGAATGAAACAATTACTTTTTTTGATTTACTTGATTACCATTGCGGATGCGTATTATTCAACTTTGTTTATTGAACCAAAAACACCACCGCAACACCAGACGATTAAAGCATCAGCCATTACGTTGGCACAACTACGGTAGCACACCTCATAAAAAGAAGCGTACAACACGTCGTTTGAAACCTTCTGTGCTACAACCCATCAAGCGATTTCTTCAGAGTACTAAGTGTTCAAAAGAAAACGTGATCCTTAACGACCTATTAGAGAATGGGTTGGACGTACGCAAATCCATGCGAGAGCCACCTTTCATCTTTTTACGATATAGACTTTTGCGTTGTTGATAATATATGTTAATAATTGTTTGGAAAAAAGCTGCAGATTTATTTGCAGCTTTTTTTATGTGCGCCCGGCATGCGTATGAACTATAGGGTGCAAGTCCCGAACCCCGAAGACAGAAGTAGAGGTTAGCCAAGAGCAAGGGTGTCCGTGGCGACGCGGAATCTGAAGGAAGCTGGAGGCAAAACACCGGTCCGAGGAACACGAATCTCATATAAGGCTAGGTATGATTGGATGAGTGTGCATAACAACACAAAGTCCTTTCTGTCGAAGGTCATATCGAGTAAATGAGGCGGATAGATGGTGTGAAAGTGCATGCGCTTACCCGGGGAGGTCTGATGGAAACGCAAAGTACACTTTGTAACCTACTTAGCGATAGGTAGCTGAACCATCAGAAGTCAGCAGAGGTCATAGTACCATTCACTTCTAGAATGAATGGGAAGGACCGAACAATTCGGAGAGAATAGCCCTTGGCATGCAGTTTTCTATGGTAAACACAGAAAATCCAGAAGGACCGACTTAATGGAGGTAATGGTGAATCCCATGAGGGACATTGAGCGGGTGCAGTAGAAACTGTTATAAGAAGACAAGCTATTCACGGAGGAGTCGAACGAGATGTTAATGAGTCAAATATTATCACGGGAGAATCTGCTTCTCGCACTCAAACGGGTGGAACGAAACAAAGGGAGTCATGGAGTAGACAAAATGCCCGTAAAATTCCTACGACAGCATGTAGTCGAAAACTGGCTAACGATTAAGAAGCAAATTCTTGAGGGAACCTACCAACCACAACCAGTTCGCAGAATCGAAATCCCGAAACCTGACGGCGGTGTGCGACTATTAGGAATCCCAACCGTGACAGACCGACTCATTCAACAGGCGATTGCCCAAGTGCTATCCAACCTATATGACCCGAACTTCTCGAATCATAGTTACGGATTTCGACCAAAACGAAGTGCTCACGATGCAATCCGAGAAGCCAAAGGTCATATAAAAGAAGGATACCGCTGGGTAGTAGATATGGACTTAGAGAAATTCTTCGACAAAGTAAACCATGACCGTCTAATGAGTACATTAGCGAAGAAAATTTCTGATAAACCTCTACTCAAGCTGATTCGTAGATACTTACAATCGGGTGTCATGATAAATGGTGTCGTTTATGATACAGATGAAGGAACACCCCAAGGGGGCCCACTGAGTCCACTTCTCTCAAATATTGTGCTGGATGAATTAGACAAAGAATTAGAGAAACGTGGTCATAAATTTGTCCGTTACGCCGATGACTGCAATATTTATGTGAAAACAAAACGAGCAGGAGAACGAGTGATGGCAAGTATCAAAACCTTTATTGAGAAGACGCTACGATTGAAAATAAATGAGAAGAAATCCGCAGTGGCTCGTCCTTGGCAACGTAAATTCCTAGGATTTAGCTTTACCTCCCGCAAAGAACCACAAGTTCGAATTGCGAAAGAGAGCATAAAGCGAATGAAGAACAAAATTCGGGAATTAACAGCTAGAAAGAAGCCACTTCCAATGGAGTACCGAATTCAACAATTGAATCAATACTTAATTGGGTGGTGTGGCTACTTTGCATTAGCGGATACGAAATCAATATTTGAATCACTGGATGGATGGATTAGAAGAAGACTTCGTATGTGTTTATGGAAGAATTGGAAAAAGCCTCGTACGAAAGTGCGCAACCTAATTCGCTTAGGAGTTCCAGACTGGAAGGCTTACGAATGGGGCAATACTCGCAAGAGTTACTGGCGTATCTCGAAAAGTCCAATATTACACAGAACCCTTGGTAACTCTTATTGGAGTAACCAAGGGCTCAAAAGTCTGCAAGCTCGTTATGAAATCTTGCGTTATTCACCTTAATTGAACCGCCGTATACGGATCCGTACGTACGGTGGTTGGAGAGGTCGGGAGTTAATCACTCCCTCCTACTCGATTAATCACCATTATAAAATTTATTAATCCCACTTATAGCCCCAAAAACATGCTGCTTCTTGCATTGTTTGGCTCATCACCAAAAGTTGCGGATGACATTTGTTACGTATGCCAAGGTTGATCTTCGTTCCGGTTGGGCAAACTCCTTGGGGATTAGCGTCAAATAGATGAGGGCCTGGAGCGAGCAGGGAAAGGAACGAAGGGTAAAAGCATCACGTCCAGTGATAACTTCTTCGTGACCAACATTTTGTTGTTGCTGCCGCTACGCTTTCGCACAGACAAAAACCGTGTTGTTGCTGCCGCTACGCTTTCGCACATAAAGCATATGGTGGCCCAAGTAGCTCATCGGACGATCCCGATCGGAATGGAAATCAACCACACATTATGGTGATGAGCCCATTATTTTACTTTGTTAAGAAAACTGTACATATCATTAAACCCCTTGATACTGCTAGCTTTAATGCCTTGAATTTAAATCATCTTGCACCATTCCTTCATTATGAGTTATAATTATGACCAGTTACTAATAATTGATAGTAAGAAAGCAGAGGGGTTGCTAAATGAACGCTGGTATTATAGGAATAGGCAAATATGTTCCGGAGAAGGTCGTTACAAATTTTGATTTAGAAAAAATTATGGACACTTCGGATGAATGGATTCGAACTCGAACTGGGATTGAAGAACGTCATTTTGCCGCAGATGATCAGGAAACTTCAGATTTAGCAGTAGCTGCTGCAAAAGAGGCTATTGCAAATGCGGGTATTACACCTGAAGAAATAGGCTTAATACTTGTAGCAACTGTAACTCAAGATCAAATGTTTCCAAGTGTAGCATGTATGGTTCAGGAGCAAATTGGAGCAGTTAATGCAGCAGCGATGGACCAATCGGCTGCTTGTGCAGGATTTATATATAGTTTAGTGACAGCAAAGCAATTTGTAGAAGCAAATGCTTATAAATATGTCTTAGTAGTAGGTGTTGAAAAGCTGTCGAAGGTACTTGATTGGGAAGATCGCAATACAGCAGTGTTATTCGGTGACGGTGCATGTGCAGCAATTGTTGGTCAAGTATCAGAAGGTAGAGGTATCTTATCATTTGAGCTTGGAGCTGATGGTACAGGTGGAAAGCATTTATCTTTAACACAGCAGGACACAATCGCTATGAATGGCCGTGAAGTATTTAAGTTTGCAGTACGTCAAATGGGTGAATCTGCAGTAACCGTGTTAAATAAAGCAGGTTTAACAAAAGAAGATGTAGATTTTTTAGTGCCGCATCAGGCGAATATTCGAATTATGGAATCTGCTCGTGAGCGTCTAGAGCTGCCACCGGAAAAAATGTCAAAAACGATTCACAAATATGGTAATACGTCAGCAGCATCTATTGGTATTTCCTTGGTAGATGAGCTTGAAGCAGGTAAGATAAAAGATGATGATTTATTAGTACTTGTTGGATTTGGCGGTGGCTTAACATGGGGCGCCGTTGCAATGAGATGGGGAAAATAATAACTAAAAATGCTTGAGGGGAGTAAGACAATGAGTAAACGACGAGTAGTAATTACAGGAATTGGCGCAGTTACACCACTAGGGAATAGCATCGAAGAAACATGGGCTAACATTAAAGCTGGAAAATCAGGGATTGGCGAGTTAACTCGTTTAAATAAAGATCAATTCGCAGCAAAAATCGCTGCTGAAGTGAAAGACTTTGATATTGAAAAATATATCGAACGTAAAGAAGCTCGTAAAATGGACCGCTTTACACAGTACGCTCTAGCAGCGTCTATTATGGCGATGGAAGATTCACAATTAACGATCGATGAAGAGCTAGCACCACGTGCAGGTGTTTGGATTGGCTCTGGTATCGGTGGTATGGAAACATATGAACAACAATTTGTAACATTCCAAGAGCGTGGCGCAAGACGTGTAAGTCCATTCTTTATCCCAATGATGATTCCGGATATGGCTTCAGGCCAAGTGTCGATTCACTTTGGGGCAAAGGGTATTAACTCTTGTTCAGTAACTGCTTGTGCTTCAGGAACAAACTCGATTGGGGATGCTTTTAAAGTAATCGAACGTGGCGATGCAGATGTCATGATTTCTGGTGGTGCTGAGTCGCCAATCGTTACGATGGCAGTGGCAGGCTTCTGTGCAAATACTGCTTTATCTTTAAATACAGATCCACAAAAGGCTTGTCGTCCATTCGATAAAAATCGCGATGGTTTCATTATCGGTGAGGGCGCAGGGATTGTCATTTTAGAAGAGTATGAGCACGCAAAAGCACGCGGTGCAAAAATCTATGCGGAAGTTCTTGGCTATGGTTCAACAGGTGATGCGCATCATATTACAGCTCCAGCCCCAGAAGGAGAAGGTGCTTCACGTGCAATGTTGCAAGCATTAGCTGATGGCGGTGTAGAAGCTTCACAAGTTGACTATATTAATGCACATGGAACAAGTACACCATATAATGACTTATTTGAAACACAGGCTGTAAAGGCTGCCTTTGGGGAACATGCTTATAAACTTGCAATGAGTTCTACAAAGTCGATGACAGGTCATTTATTAGGTGCAGCTGGTGGTGTTGAAGCTATTTTCACAGCGTTAGCTCTTAAAGAAGGTATTTTACCACCAACAATTAATTTAGTAGATCCAGATCCAGAATGTGATTTAGATTATGTACCAAATGAAGCTCGAGAGGCAGATATTAAATATGCTATGAGTAACTCACTTGGATTTGGTGGACATAACGCTAGTCTTTTATTCAAAAAAATCGAGGAATAATAAAGTAAAATTAAAACAGTGGGGGTTTTTCATCCCCACTGTTTATTTGTTTTCACCAATCGGGGCAGTTAATTAAAGTGTCATCAATGTTTTAAAAAAATTAATGTCCGTTGCGAGATATATTTTACCATTAAAAAAGTGAATGCTATGTCTACTTATCATAACCAAACAGAATTGACTTATAACAGTGAAACGATTGTACATCTGTTGTTGTGTTGCTTCGCTTTTGCACAAATAACACTTGTTGCTGACGCGATGTTTTCGCATATAAAGGCATTTTGTTTACAGAGCGGTTGATTGGAGTGGAGACTGGGCGACTCCTTGGGGATCAGCGTCACAGATGAGACCCTGGAGCGAGCATCGCGAGTGAAGCGGCTCATCGGGCGCCCCCAGGAAGCTCTGCTCTGCGCGAAAGCGAAGCGTCAGCGGCAAATGTTTTCTGTAGCGAAAGCAAAGCGACAGCTACAAAGCGCCCAGTCGGAACGGAAATCAACCCCTCGTTTTGCAGAAGAGCCTTACATAAAAAACGTCAGCCAATTTACGTGGCTGACGTCTTTTTTTATAGTTTTGTGAATAGATGATAAGTAAGAAGAAATAGAAAGGATGCCCTTATTATGTTCCGACTCTTTTTATTTTTAATATGCTACGGCCTATTGATTCTCTCATTAGGGAATCTCATATTGTATTTGAATTATCGGACACTCGGATATTCCTGGATAGTTGTTTTTAAATTCATGGTGCATACAACAGAATTTTATATGGCTATTGGATCAGCCATTGTGTTATGTGCTATTGTTTTTGATCTTGGTTTTGATAAGACTCTAGACATAAAAGATAAAATGTGACGCTTCTCTTATTCTCTTTTTGGCCAAGCTCTTACAATCAATTTCGCCAAAGCTACAAGATCAATTCCGTTTTCTTTTAGCGACGCGCACGACCAAGGCCCATTGCTTCTTCCATGCGTTTTAATGTAGCGCTAGCAATAGCGTTTGCCTTTTCAGCGCCTTCATCTAAAATAGTATCTAATGCTGAGGATTCTACTAAATTGTAGAACTTCTCTTGAATTGGTGTAAGGTGATCAATAACTGCTGCTGCAACACCTTGCTTGAAACCACCATAACCAACGCCTTCGTATTTTTTTACAAGATCGTCAATAGATACGCCTGAAATGGCAGACTCGATTGTTAGTAAATTAGAAACGCCAGGTTTATTTTCCACATCAAATGCCACAATACCATCAGAGTCAGTTACAGCTGATTTAATTTTTTTCTCAATATCTTTCGCTGAATCTAAAAGCTTAATTGTAGCTTTTGTATTTGGATCTGATTTACTCATTTTCTTTGTTGGCTCTTGAAGTGATTTAATACGAGCTCCTGCTTTTGGTAATTGAATTTCAGGAATCGTTAAAACATCACCATAACGTTTGTTAAAGCGTTCTGCAAGATCACGAGTAAGCTCAATATGCTGTTTCTGGTCATCGCCAACTGGAACAATGTTTGTGTTGTACAAAAGGATGTCTGCTGCCATTAGTGGTGGATATGTTAAAAGAGCTGCAGAAACACTTTCTTTACCATGAGATTTATCCTTGAACTGTGTCATACGTTCAAGCTCTCCAATCGATGCGACACATTGTAACATCCAGCCTGCCTGTGCATGAGCTGGCACCTCAGATTGAATAAATAATGTAGATTTTGTTGGATCGATGCCAGTAGCAATATACGTTGCTGCTAAGTTGCGAATATTTTGACGTAATTCTTTTGGATCTTGTGCCACTGTTATGGCATGCTGATCAACGATACAATACACAGCATCACCTTCATCTTGTAATGCAGGGAATTGCTTGAATGCTCCTAAATAGTTCCCTAAAGTAACAATACCGGTTGGCTGTACGCCTGAAAAAATAGTTGTCATTGTCATTTCCTCCTTGAATTTAAGTCCCTTAGACGTTTTTACATAAGTGCCGAAATAAAAAACATCATGCGTCCTCATTAGTTTTTCTAATGAAGGGACGAATGATGTTTGAATCCGCGGTACCACCCAGCTTGCCTAAAACGGCCACTTTGCTTCGTAACGTGAAGGGACGAGCTTTGCTAATAGACTTAAGTAAGGATACTTAGACGTTCACAAAGCTAACTCGGAAGTCCATTCCAAATGCTTACACGATCTGTTTGCAGCAACCACAGACTCTCTAAACGTGTAAAGCATAAGTACTACTCTTCGTCAGCGTTTTTAGTTCATTCAATAACCGTCTTCTTCCATCTGTGTAGATGGCGAGGTGGAATTGATTTGTTGCAAAGAATTATATTATAAAGGCTCGGTGTAATGCAAGTGTGGAAAGTCAGACTTTTGGCGGTGTTTTTTTTCTGAAAAAACTTATATGCTATTTTTGCTGTTCTTTTTTGTTAGAAAAGCAACCAATATTAGTAAATATACGTCTAGATTTGTACATACTAGGCTGACAATATTCTCGTTTAAGATTTTTAAATGAGAACAAGGGCAATTAAGAAATGGATGTTTAAAATGTTCAGCGAATGGGAATATTAATAGTAGTGCATGAAGCATACAAAGAAGTAACTACTTTGGATGTTATGTAAATAGACAGAAAATTTCGTGATAAAGTTATTCTTTTTTTTATTGGAACTATATTCAAATACAACAGAGTACTGTATAATGGGTATGTAGTTTTACATTACATTAATTCTAATTTAACACACTGGTTTATAGATAATGATTAAAAGGAAAGGATGTGTCAGTATGATAGTAACTTTATTTACATCACCAAGTTGTACGTCTTGCCGAAAAGCGAAAGCATGGTTAGAGGAGCATGAAATCCCATATACAGAACGTAATATATTTTCCGAACCGTTAAGCATTCGTGAAATTAAAGAAATTTTACGTATGACAGAGGATGGTACGGATGAAATTATTTCAACCCGCTCGAAGATTTTCCAAAAATTAAATGTAGATGTTGAAAGCTTGCCATTACAACGCTTATATGAATTAATTCAAGAGTATCCAGGTTTATTACGTCGCCCAATCATTTTAGACGAGAAACGTTTACAAGTTGGCTATAACGAGGATGAGATTCGTCGTTTCCTACCTCGTAAAGTACGTGCTTATCAATTGCAAGAAGCACAGCGTATGGTGAACTAATATCTCCGAGTTCTGCATAAAATAAGTATTAGATGTTACAAATGCAACAAGCATATTGTGACATCTATTTTTTTGTGTTTTACTTATGTAAAACCTTCTATATAAAGTATAATAATTAGTAGGGGAAAGTCATATATTTCCGTAAAAGTATGTTAAACTTGATTTAAACTTAATAGTTTACTACAATTTCAATAATTCAAATATCTTCTGTGAAACGGTGTATATCCTTTTCATTTTATGACAGGACAGCATACAATAGAATTAGAGACAACTGTGGACAATTAAATTTTGATTTCGGTTGCTCAGGCGGTTTTACTGTAGTGTGGTCAAAGGTTGAAAAACAAATGGAGTATGAGGTTAAAAACAATGAATAATAGCATACTAATGAAACAAAACTGTTTTTCGACAAATGACAGTGAAGGGAGATGAGGTCTAGTGGACATCGAACGTGTAAACGAAAATACACTCAAGCTCTTTATTACGTACAATGATATAGAGGATCGCGGCTATAGTCGTGAAGAAATTTGGTACAATCGAGCAAAGGGTGAACAACTTTTTTGGGATATGATTGATGAAGTAAACACGGAGGATTATTTTGATGTAGAAGGTCCGATTTGGATTCATATCAATGCATCTGAAGTAGGCTTAGAAATCATTGTCACACGTGCACATATTTTAAAAGACGGTGAAACCTTAGATGGTCAATCGCATTTTGATGAACACAAAGATATGTTTGCCCCATTCGACGACGTTGGAGAGGATCTTCTCAGTCAACTAACTCAATTTGGTGACATTGATGAATCAGAATTATTTATGGATACAGACATTTATGTTTATAAATTTAAAGATATTGATGAGTTAATCCCTGTAGCAAAACGCATGACAGATGAATTAGTGGATTCCTCATTATTTAAATATGAAGATTGGTACTATTTGGTAGTTGACTTTGCGAACGCAGATGATGACCTAAATCGTCACGATAGAAATGCAGTTATCAAAGAATTTTTAATCCCATCAAATTTCACAATCCATCGCCTAGAGGAATATGGCGAACAAATTATGGAATTTAATTGCTTCGAAACAGTACGAAAATATTTCATTTAAAACAATAAGCTTCTGATTCAAAGACTTAGACTGTAAACAAACTTGATGAGATTCAAGATTGTTTACAGTCTTTTTATTTAAAAGGTTCAATAATATCAATTTTAGATATAGATGAAAAACTGGTTAATTAAGAACCTGCAACTGAGTAGGTCTGTCAGTTAGTTGCAAAGAACGTTTTAGGAAGCTTCATATTGTATGTAGAACTCATTAAAAGGTGGCATTTTTTAAATTTCAAGGAAAAGCCGTTATTTATTTGGTGCTATAAAACCACTCCTTTACAATTAGTCAAAAAGGAGATGATTTTATGCTTAGTGCTTATAACGAGCAGCAGCAGCTTTTTCTCCCATATCAATATTCAAGGGAAGCTTTACAACGATTTAGGCAACAAATGAAATTTTATTGTCCTCAATGCCTACAGCCTGTCCAATTAAAGATAGGTGAATATAATATTCCTCATTTTGCTCATAACGCCAATAATAGCTGTGTACAATTATTTTCAGAGGGTGAATCAAAACTTCATTTACAAGGAAAGATTCAATTATTTGAATGGCTGAGAAAACTCGGGCATACAGTAAAGCTGGAGCCTTATTTACCGAATCTTTCACAGCGGCCAGATGTACTTTTGATAAAAGAGCAAAAGCAAATTGCCATTGAATTTCAATGTAGCTCAATTTCTCATGAAAAGTGGCAATTGCGTACATCTGGATATGAGAAAAATTCAATACAGCCATTGTGGCTTTTTCAAACACCTCAAAGACAATCAACACAAGGTATTCAAAAGATTTTTATTGCTCCAATTATGCAAAAAATGATTACTACTACAGCGCAAGGCTTGTCTTATTTAGTAACCTATGATGCAAAGATATCGAGATTTATTTATTGGACGAATCTTCTTCATGTTCATGGGCATACTTTTATAGGCAAAGTACAAGAACTAACTATTCACAAGCAGCATTTTCCCTTTTATGAGCCTACGTCAATAACGAAAGAGGAATTTCGTCTTTATTGGCAGCTTTATAAAAAGCAGTGTAAGCAATTTGTGTATCAGCGATTATTACATAGTAAGAAAGGGGCGCGAGATTCATTTTTACGAAGTAGTTATGAATTACGCTTTGCTCTAACTGCTATGCCTGATTACGTGGGTGTCCCGGTAAAAGATGCGGAAGCGATTCCGTTGTTTCCTATTGAATGGCAAACGATTTTACATCATTATTGTCGAGGTTTACAATTATTACCTCATGAACTATCTGAGAGAGAGATTAGATTGTTTTTACTTCAACAAAATATAGAGATTACAGATCGAGCAGTACAGGCTATCGAAGATTATGGAATGGTGCTAGCGAAAAGTTATCAAAAAAATGATTATTTTCCAGATATTTATGAGCAAGTGTACGCACATTTATTTGCAATTGCCACAATATACTGAGAAAATATGAGAGTATAGGAAAAACTCACATATATAGGGGGGCTGGCACATGGCTAGTAACAGCAATAAAGTTTTATTAAGAAATGAAGTTCCAGAAGAGTTAACTTGGCGCTTGGAGGATATTTTTGCAACTGACGCCCTATGGGAAGCGGAATATAAGGAAGTCGCAGAAATTGCTAAAAAGGCACCTAGCTATGCAGGTACTTTAAAAAATGGAGCAGATGCTTTATTAGCAGTTCTAACATATCACGATGATATTTATGAACGTGCAATGAAGCTTTACACGTATGCCCATATGCGTAATGACCAAGATACGACAAATAGCTCTTACCAGGATATGAATAGTCGTATTCAAACATTGGCGACTAGTATCTCAGCTGCCCTATCTTTCTTAACACCAGAGATTTTATCATTGAGTGAAGAAACAATAGAAAGTTACTTAGCAGAAAATAAAGATTTACAACTGTATAAGCAATCTTTAAAAGAAATAACAATGGCACGTCCGCATGTATTACCGGCAGAGCAGGAAGCATTACTTGCACAAATGTCTGAGGTTACAGGTACCGCTTCAAATGCATTTAGTATGTTAAATAACGCTGATATCGTCTTCCCTAAAGTGAAAAATGAAGATGGAGAAGAAGTACAGCTAACACATGGTAACTATATTAAGTTTTTAGAAAGCAAAGATGGCACTATTCGTGAAAATGCCTTTAAAGCCATGTACGAAACTTATGGCAACTTTAAAAATACATTTGCTGCTACATTAACTGGTAATGTAAAAAAGCATAATGTTAACGCACGTATTCGTAATTATGATTCTGCACGTCATGCTGCAATGTCTAATAACTTTATTCAGGAAAATGTTTATGATCAATTAGTAGAAACAATCCATAAGCATTTGCCAGCTATGCAGCGCTATATTTCATTACGTAAGAAACTTTTAGGTGTGGACGAACTGCATATGTGGGATTTATTTGCGCCACTCGTTAAGGAAGTTGATATGAAAGTCACTTACGACGAAGCGAAGGATATTTTAGTAAAAGCCTTAGCGCCACTCGGTGAAGAATATCAAGGTATTGTCCAAAGTGGCCTTGATAACCGTTGGGTAGATGTCTTAGAAAACAAAGGGAAACGCAGTGGTGCGTACTCTTCAGGCGCCTATGGAACAAATCCATATATTTTAATGAACTGGCAAGACAATGTTAATAATCTGTTTACACTTGCTCATGAATTTGGTCATAGTGTACACAGTTATTACTCACGTAAAAACCAGCCGTTTGTTTATGGCGATTATTCTATTTTTGTGGCTGAAGTGGCTTCTACATGTAATGAAGAACTGTTAAATGATTATTTATTGAAAACAATTGAAGATCCACAACAGAAAATTTATTTATTAAATCATTGGTTAGACGGCTTCAGAAGTACTGTTTTCAGACAAACTATGTTTGCTGAATTTGAACACCTAATCCATCAAATGGATAAGAATGGTGAATCTTTAACAGCAGAGCGTCTAACAGAGGTTTACTATAATTTAAATAAACAATACTTCGGTGAGGATATTGTTGTAGATGAGGAAATCGGCTTAGAATGGGCTCGTATTCCACACTTCTACTATAATTACTATGTGTATCAATATGCTACAGGTAAATCAGCTGCAACAGCATTAAGTAAACAGATTTTAGAAGAAGGCACACCAGCTGTAGAACGTTATATTAATAACTTCTTAAAAGCAGGTTGCTCTAATTTCCCAATCGAGGTGTTAAAGGCAGCGGGTGTTGACATGAACGTAGCAAAACCGATTGATGATGCATGTAAAGTATTTGAAGAACGTTTAAATGAGTTAGAAAAATTATTGTTGAATAACTAATTAGAAAGGCTGTAGGAAAATTTCTACAGCCTTTTTTCTATGATTAGTTTGACGGTAAAAAAAATAAAGTATAATGAATTTTTTTGATTTCTAAATGATTAAAAGTGTGTATCTTGAAAAAATACTGTCTGTAATCGCTTTCTATTTGACAAATTTGTGAATCTACTATTGGATTCATTGCTAATTTTATTATTCCGTGATAAAGTGATTCTTGTGAAATAAATCACAAAACAAACATACACCCCTTTGTTTGAACGTGAACATTTCTCCCATCCCCTTTGTGAAAAAGAAGTGTCACTATCTGTCGAGGATAGTGACGCTTCTTTTATTTTTTTGTTTTTTTATGTCGATTTAGCGGAGAATTCCGATAAAAATGAAAAAGGTTCCGATAAATCGCTGAAACGTTCCGACAAATTACTAATATGTTCCGATAAATCACTAGAACATTCCGATAAAGTCCTTATTCTGGTTGAGATGTCCGATGAGCCGCTCGACCAGTTTGTCTGACGAAATCCTACTCGAAGGAGTGGTGTAATTCATGATGCTATCGACGAGAGGACCCTTCTAGCGTTACCCTATCATTTGATTCGTTATAACCTTTCAATTCCAAAAGGAACTGCCTAGCCTTTACCAGATTGATGTAACCATCATCGATTTGAACTAGGAACATTGCGCATAACTTTTCTGCTTCGTTAGTGAAAAAGTGATTGCTCTAATTGAACAATCGCACCTGTTAGTTTAAGTAATAGAAAGTAGAAAGTAACAAAGAGTCGTACTTTCAATTAAATTAACATTACTTATTTGATTTCCTCAGCCAACTCCAAAATAATTCCCTCTGGACCACGAACGTAGCATAATTTATAACTTTCTTCATATTGCTGTATCTCACTAAAGATTTCCGTGCCCTTCTTTTTCAATTTGGCAACAACAGCTTCAATATCTTCAACAGTAAATGCAATATGTCGGATACCCAGTGTATTTGCAAGGAATTGCTGAATATTTTTTTCATCTGACGGCGTATAAAATTTGATTAGCTCTATCCATGTTTGACCGTCTGGCGTTCCCAATCCTACACACGCTACTTTAACGTCATTAAGCCCAACTGCATATCCCATCAACTCTCCTTCCATTTTCCATTCCCCCTTCACCTCAAGTCCAAAATCGAGAAAAAACTCTTTAGCGGCAGAGAGATCATTTACGATTACTCCCACATGATCTATTCTTTGGATCCTCAAATTTCATACCTCCTATGTTCCTGTTATGTTGCAATATCCTGTATTCAAATTCTAGTATTAACAAAGGGACGATTACTATAATAATATCAGTGAAGAAAAGAATCGTTTAACTAACTGTATTAAATTATTTTTAAATTCCTTCCCATTTCCCTAACGGTGTCAATTAGGGATAATTATTCATATACTTTCCACCTGTTTTTTCTTAATGTTTCCCTTTGATTTTTAAACAATACTGTATCGTTAGTGAAAAAGTGATTGCTCTAATTGAACAATCGCACTCCGTTAGTTTAAGTACATTTCTTTACATTCTTTTCTTTAAATAAAATGAATAAAATCCTGAAACACAAAGGTAGATAAACGTCCAAAAGTTAAAAATAAATGATTACAGGAGCGATTGAGGAAGCAGAATATGAGAATTAATCATAAACACAAGTCCTATTCTAATTAGACTAAGCTTAATTAGAAAAAATAAAATATTTGGTTGGGATAAGTTAATCTTTTTCGAACAAAATAAACATAAAAAAGAGGTGCGAAAAATGAAAAAAGTTATTATAGTTCCTTATTTTTCACTGTTATTTCTAATTTCAACAACATTATCTTATGCTGAATCAGATTATTATCAGCCTGCTAAAGAGTCTAAAGAAGAAATAGTAATGAACATGTTTTTTTCACTACTGTTACCCAATATCCAAGAAACAGTTTCTAAATACTATTCAGATTATCTTACAGAGCGTCCCTTGGTGTATCCATATCAAATAAAAATTATAAATATGGAAAGAACAGGAACTGATTTTATGTATTCAGTAACCCTTGAAGTCACTCCAGTTTTGGGTGCGCATAACCCAGTAGGAAGAGACCAACTAACGTTTTCTATAACTCCAAATGAAATCAAACTTAAAAATTTTAAACATATGGAAACTTTTGAACTTCCACCGCATTTGCAAGATATCATAAAGAAAAAGTAAATGATTGTATGTTTGAACCGTTTGGATTCAGTACCTATTTTTAGGTGTTTTTATACCTAACCTTCAAATAATTTAGTCAATATCTTCAATTAACCTGTACCGTTAGCATAATAAGAAAAGCTACCTTCGACTTTGGCAACTGGTTCTTGTGGTATGGTTCATTGTGATATATTTTAGTGCAGTTCTTATTTGACCACTACAATAAACTCTAAAGTAATACTATTATATTGGAATTTTTAACTAAAAATGACCTTACTTGTGTACCGCTCTAACTTAAAAGCGTCTTACATATTTTCAAACTGAAATAAATCAACTAAAATGGTATATAAATGATGGAAATCCTAAATTCCACTCATTTATCTTTATTTATACAAATTTACTAAAGAGGAGCACGAAGATGAAAAAGAATTTTTTATCGTTACTGATGGCCATAATAATGGTCCTATCAGTTAGCGTATCGGTGTATGCCGATGAAACGTCGCCACCAGCGACAAGAGGAGAGATCGTTAAAACCTTGTTGATGGCAGCAGACGCTTATCAACCAGGAATTAATAAAGAAGCCATTATGAAATACTCTAAAAACGAAGATTTAAGAGAGAATGAGCCAGCAAAGAAGGTTGAAGCTTTAGTCATGTTGAGTAGGGCATTCGGCGAATTACCAGAGCCTGTCGGAAATGATCTGCGCAGTGGAACATTTGGCGTAGAGTTCACTGATGTACCCGCTTGGGCTAAGAAAGATATCGATAAACTGGCAAAAGCAGGCGTACTGATGGGCAAACCCGACGGCACATTAGGCGTAAATGACACTATTACGATCGATGAGTTCCAAAAAATTATCGCCAGAGTGTGGACGCTTGAAGGCTCCCATTTAAATGACGATTTTTATGAAGCAATCAATAAGGAATGGTTAAATAAATCGACAATTCCGGCAGGAGAAATCATGGGCGGCGGATTTCCCGAGCTGCATAAGCAAAATAACGATAAAATAGAAAAGATAATAAATGAGTTAGCTGGCAAACAGTTCACAGAAGGAACAAAAGAACAGAAAATTGCCGACTTCTATACGACAGCGTTAGATACAAAAAATAGAAATAAACAAGGGATTGAACCTATTCAAAAATATGTAAAGGCCATTAATGAGGCTAAAACGTTTGACGAGCTCGTTCAAGCAGATCTTACCCTGGAGAAAGAATTGGGTCTAAGCGCATTATTTAGCTTTGCAATCATGGGCGATGCAAAGAACAGTAGCGAAAATGCTTTGTATTACACTGGATTAGCTACCGGTCTGGACAAGAACAGCTTTGTAACGGAAGACGAGAAAGCGAAAAAAGCCTATATTCAATATATGAGCAAACTTCTCGTGTCATCAGGGGAGGAAGAGTCTGCAGCGAAAGCCCATGCCGAGAAAATTTACGGAATGGAGAAAAGCCTAGCTTCTGTATCGCTTGAACCTCATGAACAAGGCGATGTCAATAAATTCTATAATCCGTATACGATCGAACAATTCGATGACATGTTCAAAACAGTAGATATGAAACAAGTCTTGAAATCGATGAAAGTCGACAGTGCTGATAAAGTAATCGTATTCGATGTGAAGCTGGCGCAAAAAGGCGCAGAACTCTTGACTGAAGCTAATCTTGACGTACTTAAAGCTTACTCCAAAGTACAACTGCTTTCGGCAACAGGCGGTTTGTTGGCAGATGAATTCAGAGACGCTGCAAATGAGTTTTCTGCAACGTTATACGGTGTTGCAGGAGAAAAAACAGATCAGGAAATCGCAGTAGCCATGACAACTGGCACAATGAGCGGGTATTTGGAGCAAATGTTTGCAGAAAAACATTTTTCACCAGAAGCTAAAAAAGATGTTGAGCAAATGGTAGAGAAGTTAATTGCTACGTATGAAGAAAGAATCAAATCTCTTGATTGGATGTCAGAAACGACAAAAGCTAAAGCGATTAAAAAGCTGGATACGATGATTGTTAAGATCGGTTACCCAGATAAGTGGGATACGACATTAGACAAAGTAGCGATCAAGACATATGACGAAGGTGGTTCACTGTTCACTAATACCTTCGCAGTAAAGAAAGCATACATTGATAACACGAAAGCCAAGCTAGGAAAACCGGTTGATAGAACGGAATGGGCAACGAGTGTTTATACCGTAAATGCTTTCTACAATCCGCTTAATAACGAGATTACGTTCCCAGCAGGTATTCTCCAAGCACCTTTCTATGATATTAAAGCTAAACCTGAAGAAAACTATGGTGCTATTGGCATGGTCATTGGCCATGAGATCACCCATGCATTTGATAATAACGGATCGGCATACGATGAAAACGGAAATGCAAATAACTGGTGGACAGAAGAAGACTTTAAGAAATTCAAAGAGAAAAACCAGGAACTGATTGAGTTCTATAGTAACATTGAGATTATTCCGGGTGTGTTGAACGACGGTCAGCTTACACTAAGCGAGAATGTCGCTGATTTAGGTGGAATGGCCGCTTCACTGCAAGTTGTATCCAAAATGAGTAATCCGGATTATAAAGCATATTTCGAAAGTAATGCTGAAATATGGAAATCTACAACTACAAAAGAATTTGCAGAGGTTCTGAGCAAAAACGATGTACATTCAGCCAATAAAATTCGGGTAAACCGCACGATTGTGAACTTCCAGCAATTCTATGATACGTATGGAATTAAGCCGGGAGATGGCATGTATGTAGCTCCAGAGGATCGAGTTTCTATCTGGTAAAATTAGAGCAGATAGAGTTAATTCCGATAGCCTCTTACATCAGTGTATAAAGGCAACGAGGTAGTCAGGAAGTAAGGCTGTTTTTTCAAAGATTGTTGCTGTTAAAACAAAAAGGCAGATTTAATCTACAAAACGTGTAGATTAAATTCTGTCTTTTTGTTTCGATTGCGAATAGTAGAATCAAGTTGAACACTTTAGAAAAATAAAAACATCGTACGCGAAATCGTGTATTATTGAGGCTCCTACACCAATCAATAAGAAGGGATTTCGAATACGATGCTAGAACAGGATAACATAAAAACACCGAATAAGAAACCACGCCTTACACAATTTCAACGTGGAGAACTTCAAGGCTACTTGAATGCCGGAATTACAAATAAAAGCGAGCTTGCGCGAAAACTCAATGTTTCGGGTGGGACAATCTACAATGAACTTGCTCGTGGCACGACCACTCAAGTAAAGAAAATTAACGGAAAACATATTTACACGACGCAATATCTTGCAGAAACAGGTCATACAACGACAAAAGTTGAGGAGGAAGCTAGTTAGTAATTCAAACTAAGGAATGCCCAAATCAAAACGCCCTTATGATGATCATAAGGGAATTGCATGTATATATTAATGTAATTAAACTGCACATTAAAAATAGTAATTTGAATACACAAACTATTGTGAATATACTAAAAAATATAAATTCGCAATAGTTAATGAGCTTCCTAGTGTAAACGTTATCAATGTGCGAATTTTATAACTTACATTGGGAGAGGGGATTTTAAATGAGTAATGTCAAAGCTGTAGAAGTATATGATGCAGGTAATATCTGCCCAGATGATTTACCGTGGGTT